>JBGPZN010000305.1:0-4535 GCA_041493815.1 Methylomirabilia bacterium | reverse complement strand
TCTCCTGCCTGCCGTTCCTGCGCGATCACGACGTGAGCGTGCTGGTGTGGGACATGCTCGACCATCTACCGATCGGCTACGACGTGCCGTGGGCCGTGCACGCGGCCATCTTCGCCTACGGCGTGGCGCTGCTGGACAACGCGTTGCTGGAGCCGCTGTCCAAGGCGTGCGTGGAAGAAGGCCGCGACGAGTTCATGCTGGTGATCTCGCCGCTCCCGGTCATCGGCGGCACCGGCTCGCCGGCCAACCCGCTGGCGGTGTTCTGAGCGTGCGGTGCCGGGCGCGCGGCGCCGCCACGCGGGGCGCGACGCTCGGGCTGACCCTGCTCCTGGCGCTCGCCCCGCCGGCGCCGGTCCGCGCGCAGGCGCTCGACCCCACGGCGACCGAGGCGCTGTCGGCAACGCTCCTGATGCTGCTCGATCCGGCCCAGCGCTCCGCCGCCATCGCCGGCAGCCCGCAGGCCGGCGCGATCGACCAGCAGATCCGCGCGCTGACCAGCTCCGACGCGCTCACCCAGGAGCTCTTCGCCCTCGCCGCCGACGTCTTCCAGGAGCTGACGCAGGCGGCGGGCGGCGACCCGCTCAAGATGACGCAGGCGCTCGACCGCGCCCGCACCGACCCGTCGGGCTTCGCGGCCATGCTGAGCCCCGCCACGCTCGAGCGTCTCCGCCAGCTCTCCACCAAGATCTCCGACCAGCGCCGCTGAGCGGGTCAAATCACCGCGATCGCCTCCAGCTCGATCATGTAGTCCGGGTGCGAGAGCGAGCCGACCTCGATGAAGGTGGAGGCCGGTCCCCGCTGCCCGAAGAACTCGTCGCGCACCGTGCGGAAATCCATCCGGTAGCGGATGTCGGTCACGTAGGTCGTGATCTTGACCACGTCGTTCAGCGTCCCGCCCGCCGCCTCCACGTGCGCCTTGACGGCGCCGAACACGTTGCGGGCCTGGGCCAGGAAATCGCCCGGGTGATCGACGCCGCCGCCGGCCGAGTAGGGCACCTGGCCGGCCAGGAACAGCAACGACTGCGCCCCGGTGACCTTGATGATCTGGCTGTAGCCGGGAGGATCGAACACGCCGCGCGCGCACATCTTCTCGAGCTTCGCCATGGATGGAGCCTCCTCGCATTCGGGCCGTTGCTACGCGGTCAGCGAGCTGAACAGGCGCCAGGCGTTCGCCTTGCGCTCCCAGCCGATGCCGGGTGTGTCCGCCGGTGCGACGCGGCCGTCGGCCACGCTGACGCCGTCGTGGAGACCACCGAATGGCTCGAAGCAGAACGGATTGACCTCGGCGCCCCCGAGCCCGAGCGCGCTGGTCACGTGCAGGGCGAACAGGTGGCCACCGTGCGGCCAGAACGCGCTCCGGGGCCACCCGCGGGCTTCCAGCACGTCGACGATTTCCAGAAAGCCCGTCAAGCCGTAGCAGTGCACGGGATCGAACAGCAGGACGTCCCGCTGGAGCCGGAGTCCGCCGTGTCGGTCCAGCAGCTTCGCTTCGTCGGCCGAGAACAGCGCCTCGCCGGCCGCGAGCCGCCCCGGATAGGCCGCCGCCACCGCGGCGTGCGCCTGGAAGTCGAGTGGCGCGCACACGTCCTCGAACCACCAGAGGCCGTAGGGCGCCAGCGCGGCCGCCGCGTTCAGCGCGGCCTCCACGTCGTACAGGTTCACCGCGTCGACGGCCAGGCGATCGGGCGCCGGGATGACCTTCAGCGCGGCGTCCAGCCGCTGCAGGTCTTGCGCGAGCGGCGCTGACCCGATCTTGATCTTGGCGTGCGTGTACCCCAGGCCCAGCATGCGCCGGAGCTCGTCGATCAGCCGCGTCGCGTCGTCGCGAGGATAGTGGTAGCCGCCCCCGGCGTACACGCGCACCGTCGGTTCCGGCTGACGTCCGAGGCGATCGGCCAGGAACCGATTGAGCGGCAGACCGGCGATCTTCGCCGCGGCGTCCCACAGGGCCATGTCGAGCGTGCCGACGGCCACGCAGCGCTCGCCGTGGCCGCCCCGCCTCTCGCCGGCCATCATGATCGTCCACGCGCGGAGCGGATCGATGTTCCGGCCGTCGGCGCTCACGAGGTCGGCGTCGTGCGCGCTCAGCAGGCGAGGCGCGAACCGCTCGCGGATGAGGCCGCCTTGCGCGTAGCGGCCCATCGAGGCGAAGCCGTAGCCCACCACGACCCGGCCGTCACGGACCACGTCGGTGACCAGCGCGACCGCACTGGTGGTGAGGCCACCGGACGGAAGCGAGGGATCGGCGTACCTGGAGATCGGAACCGAGCGCTCCCGGACGTCGACGATGCGCACGAGGCCTCAGCCACCTCCCCTCTCGATCTTCGCCCAGGTGTCACGCAGGCCGACGGCGCGATTGAAGACCGGTCGGGCAGCGCTGTGATCCCGCCAGTCGGCCACGAAGTAGCCGGTGCGCTCGAACTGCACGCGCGTCTCCGGCGCCACGCTCGCCAGCGCCGGCTCGACCTTCGCGTCGGGCAGCACCTCGAGCGAGCCCGGGTTCAGCACGGTCGCGACGTCGTCGACGTCGTCGGGCTTGGGCACGGTGAAGAGCGTGTCGTACAGCCGGACCTCGGCGTCGACGGCGTGGGCGGCCGACACCCAGTGGATGGTCCCCTTCACCTTGCGCCCCTTGCTGTCGCCCCCGCGCGAGTCGGGATCGTAGGTGCAGCGCACCTCCGTCGCCTGGCCTGAGGCGTCCTTCGTCACCCCGGTGCACTTGACGATGTAGGCGTACCGCAGCCGCACCTCGGCGCCGGGCGAGAGACGGAAGTACTTCGGCGGCGGCGGATCGCGGAAGTCGTCCTGCTCGATGTAGACCTCGCGCGAGAAGGGCACCTTGCGGGTGCCGGCGGTCGGGTCCTCCGGGTTGTTGACGGCCTCGAACTCCTCGACCTGGCCCGCGGGATAGTTCTCGATCACCAGCCTCACTGGGCGCAGCACGGCCAGGCGGCGCTCGGCGCGCTTGTTCAGGTCCTCCCGCAGGCAATGCTCGAGGTAGGCGAGCTCGGCGACGTTGGCGGCCTTGGTCACCCCGACCCGCTCGGCGAAGTCACGGATTGCCTCCGGCGTGTAGCCCCGGCGGCGCAGGCCGGCCAGGGTCGGCATGCGCGGGTCGTCCCACCCGCGCACCTGGCCGCTCTCCACCAGCTGCAACAGCTTGCGCTTGCTCATGACCGTGTGGCTCAGGTTCAGGCGCGCGAACTCGATCTGCTGCGGGTGGAAGATGCCGAGCGCGGCGAGGTACCAATCGTAGAGCGGCCGGTGGTCCTCGTACTCCAGCGAGCACATCGAGTGCGTCACGCCCTCGATCGAGTCGGACTGGCCGTGGGCCCAGTCGTACAGCGGATAGATGCACCACGCATCCCCGGTGCGCTGGTGCGTCGCCTTGCGGATGCGGTACATCACGGGGTCGCGCAGGTTCATGTTCGGCGACGCCATGTCGATCCTGGCGCGCAGCGTCCGGCCTCCATCGGGAAACTCTCCCGCCCGCATGCGCCGGAACAGGTCGAGGTTGTCCTCGACCGGGCGGTCGCGGAACGGCGACGGGCGCCCCGGCTCGGTCAGGGTGCCGCGGTACTCGCGGATCTGCTCGCCCGAGAGGTCGTCCACGTAGGCCTTGCCGTTCCGGATGAGCTGCTCGGCCCACTGGTAGAGCTGCTCGAAGTAGTCGCTGGCGTGATGGAGGTGCTCGCCCCAGTCGAAGCCGAGCCAGCGGATGTCGCGCATGATCGCGTCGACGTACTCCTGGCTCTCCTTCGTGGGGTTGGTGTCGTCGAAGCGCAGGTGGCAGCGTCCGCCGAACTCCCGGGCCAGGCCGAAGTCGATGGAGATGGCCTTGGCGTGGCCGATGTGGAGATAGCCGTTGGGTTCGGGCGGAAACCGCGTGATCACCTTGCCGCCGAAGCGCCCGGTGCGGTTGTGCTCGAGGATGATGTCACGGACGAAGTTGCTGGGCTTCTGCGCCTCGGCCATCCGCTAGATGGTATCACCTCACTCGGTGTAGGCTCCTGGGGACCGAAGGAGGTCGTCGTGATGCGCGTCGCCGCCATCGAAGTCGGGCACTGGCACTCCCTCTACGACGCCGCCTATCTGCGCATCCTGGCCGACATCGCCGACGTCCAGCTCGTAGGGGTGCACGATCCCAGCGCGGAGATCGCCGCCAAGCGCGCCGCCGTGCTCGGCCACCCGCCGGTCTTCACCGACTACCGGGAGATGCTGGCGAAGACGAAGCCGGACTTCGTCGTGGCGCTGGGCCAGCACGCGCGCATGGCCCGCACCGCCCACGACCTGCTCGACCACGGCGTCCCCTTCCTGATGGAAAAGCCCATGGGCCTGAACGCCACCGAGGTGGCCGGGATCGCGGCGAAGGCAGCGGCCACGCACGCGTTCGTCGCGGTGCCGTTGCCCCAGCGCTACTCGCCGTTCGTCACCCGCGCCCGCCAGCTCGCGGCCGACGGCCGGCTGGGTCCGCTCTCGCACGTCTACCTGCGCCTCAACCGGCCGACCTCGGCGCGCTATCCCGCCTGGGACTC
>JBGPZN010000599.1:0-2239 GCA_041493815.1 Methylomirabilia bacterium | reverse complement strand
TAGCCGAAGTAGTTCGGGTACACGACCGGCGCTCCCGGCGACGGCGCGCCCGTGCTCGTCTCCAGCCGCGCCCCGCCCGGCTGCGTCGTGAGATAGATCGGAAAGCTCACGCCGTCGGGCATCGGGAATGGCGGCCGGTCCGTCGGCACCGGGGTTAGGCTGATCTCGCGCACCACCTTACCGTTCCGGTCGCGCACCACTGTGTTCGGCGGCAGCCGCACCTCCAGCCCGGGCAGCCGCGGCGTGGAGATCACCGTCTCCGTGGTCGTCGGCGACGGGATGCGCACCGCATTGGCCCAGTCGATCTTCGGCATCCAGATCGCGTAGCCCAGCGGCGTCGTCACCCCCGCCGCCACGTCCACGGACACCTCGAACAGCCCGTACGCCGCCCCGCGCCGGTTGGCCGACGTGCCGTCGATCACCAGCACTCGGGCGCCGGGGTCCGGCAGCTCGGCCAGCAGGAACCGGCCCGTGCGATCGCTGCGCGTCGTGCGGCCGTCGAGCTCCAGCGTCACGCCGGCCAGCGGCGCGCCGTTGAGCTGCAGCACCTGGCCGGCCAGCGCGGTCACGCCGGGGGGCGCTTCCAGCGGCGCGAGATCCTGCCACGGCGAGACCGGCCGCCCGGTCCGCTCGTCGCGCACCAGCTTGGAGCCGTCCTCGTCGGGGTCCGTCACGTCGCGGATGCCCCCGCCGCCCGGGCCGGGCCCGGGCGCGCCGGCCGTCGTGAACGTCACCGTCGTCGCCGCGAGCGGCACCCCGGCCGTGCTCCGCAGCCCGTCCAGCGTCAGCGTGTAGCGCGTGCCCGGCGCCAGCGGCTCCCGCGGCGTCACGAACAGCAGCAGCCCCGCCTCGACGGGCACGGGGGCGATCGCGACGGCGCTGGGCCCGGCCAGACGCACGGTCGCCGCGCTCACGCTCGTCACCGCCAGCGGCTCGCTGAACCGCAGCGCGAGCTGCACGCCCCGCGGCACGTCCGTCGCGCGGTCGGCCGGTCGGCTCTCGAGCAGCGCCGGCCGTGAGGACGCGATGGCGAGCGCGCCGGCCAGATCCGACACGCGCTGCATCGCGCCGCTGCGCGGGTCGTAGATCTCGCCGTCGCCGGCCAGGCGCCCGGCCGCGTCGACCCCGCCCCAGAATAAGACGCGGCCGTCGCGCAGCAGCAGGGCCAGGTGCTCGGCCCGGCCGGCATGCAGGCGCGACGGGAGGCGCTGGAATATCCGCCGCTCGGCGTCGAAGCGCTCCAGCGTCGCCGTCGCCGCGCCTTGCGGGCCATGGCCGCCGGCGATCAGCACGTCGCCGGTCGGCAGCAGCGTCGCTGTGTGGCCGGCTCGGGGTTGCGTCAGACGATCCGCCATGACTGAGCTCGCCGCGCTGCCCCGCACTTCCGCGGAGTCGAGCAGGCCGCGCGGGCCCTCGCCGCCGGTGATCAGGACCTCGCCCGTCATTAGCACTGTGGCCGTGTGCCCGGCCCGCGCCTCGGCGAGATCGATCAGCTCGACGGCGTGCGGGGGATCGAGATCGAGCGCCTGGACCGCACCGCTCGGGCTTCGATGCCCCGTCAAGCCTCCGGTCACGAGCACGCGGCCATCCGGCAGCAGTGTCGCGGCGTGCTGATTCACCGCGCGGGGCAGGTGCAACGGGGCAAGGGAGACACCGCCTGAGGATGGATCGGCGACCTCGAGCGTGTCGAAGCTGCCGCGCGCGTCGGTCCCGCCGGTGATGAGAACCCGGCCGCTCGGCAAGAGGGTCGCACCATGCTCGGCCCGATGGGACAGCAAGTGCTCCGTGGACACGCCTCGCGGACCGACGAGGAGCATCGTGTCGCTGATGCCTCGTCCGGTGACACCGCCGGAGATGAGCAGCCGACCATCGGCCAGCGGCGTGGCGCCGGCCTGGGCGGTCGGCGGCAGGCCGGAGCCGGGCGGCTGCGCGGACGGGCCCGTCGTGGCGGACAGCAGCAGGCTGACCGCCAGGATTGCCGTGCCGACCGGCCCTCGCGCACTCATCGCGCGGCGGCGACGACGAACTCGCGGCCCGACGCCGTCACGTACGTCACCTGGCTGCCGCCGCCGGAGCCCGACGTGACGACCACCCGCTCCACCGGCTCGCCGTCGGCGTAGATCGGCCCCCCGCCCGCGTCGGCGATCACCGTGAAGCTGGCCGTGGCACTGATGACGCTGGCCTGGTCCGTGGGCACGGTGACCGTGGCGGACGCCGTCGAGCTGGCTACCGTGCCGCT
>JBGPZN010000615.1:0-2166 GCA_041493815.1 Methylomirabilia bacterium | reverse complement strand
TTCGGATCTCCCTCGTTGACCAGCCGGCCAGCGCGCGCTCCAGCTCGGACTGCAGGCGGCCGAGGTCGACGGCGGAGGCAGGATACCCGGTCGATGTCGCCGCGACGCGCAACTCGCCGTCGGCTTCCGAGAGCGCGGTCCCCAGGCGCCCGACGATCGCGTAGAACGTCTCCTGCCTGGGGTCGGGGCCGAATGACGGGGGCTCGGGGATCGGGGGAAGCGTCATCACACACCCCTTCTGGCTATCTCGGATAGGAAGGGCTGCCAATGCCCAGAGATTGATACGGTGGCGCACCTCGACCGTCACGCCGTCATGGTGGCGGCGACCTCCTCGTCGTCCGATAGATACACTTGCCGTGTGTCAACCGGCAGGGCAGAGTCGCGACACGCGCCACCACAACGCCAGACGCCGATGACGGAGCGGCATGACGTTCGAGATAGTCGGCGGGATCACTCGGGTCGAGGTCATCGGGGTTGGCAGGCAGATTCGCGATCGGCGCCGTCTCAACAAGACCGACGGGAAGGGTCGATCGCGTAAGATCAAAGGCGTCGCGCTTGTAAGCGCGACCCAGCGGGACCGTGCGAAAGGCGGAGCTGCACTGGTATGAGGCGCATGGTACCCGGCATCCCTCGAGCTGCACAAGATCTACCGGATCTTTCCCGACCAAGACGCGGCTCGGGACGGTGACGTCCGGATCGTCGACGAGAGCGGTGAGGACTATCTCTATCCCGCGGCGTGGTTCGTTCCCGTCGAGCTGCCGCGGCGGGTCAAGACCTCCCTGCTCCGGACGGCCTGACGCCGTCACACCATCCTGGCGGCCGCCATCACACCAGCAGCGCTAATGGCTCCTCGATCAGGTCGGCGAGAGCGCCGATAAACTGCGCGCCGCGGGCGCCGTCGAGCACGCGGTGGTCGCACGACAGGGTCAGCACAATGGTCGGCTGGACAACCGGCTGGCCCTTGAGGGCGACTACGCGGTCGGCGATGCGCCCGACGGCGAGGATAGCGGCCTGCGGTGGGTTCACGATCGCGTTGAACGCGTCGACGCCATACATCCCGAGGTTGCTGATCGTAAAGCCGCCGCCCTGGATGTCAGCCGGGCGCAGCTTGCCCGTCTGGGCGCGCGTCACGAGATCCTCGCGGCGGGCGGCGATCTCGGCCAAGCTTAGCGTGTCTGCACGATGGAGGACGGGGACGACGAGGCCGTCGTCGAGAGCAACCGCCAGCCCGATGTTGATCTCGGCGTTCTGAACAATCGCGCCGTCCCTCCACGACACATTCACCCGCGGATGCTGCACCAGCGCCGCTGCGACCAGCTTCACCAGCAGATCCGTATAGGTGATCCGCGCTCCCGTCCGCTTGCTCGCGCGCTCGCGCCAGGTGACCAAGCGGCTCACGTTGACCTCGCGCACCAGGTAGAAGTGGGGCGCCGTGGTCCAGCTCGCCGTCATGCGCTCGGCCATGATGCGCCACACGTTGCTGACGCCGGGCGCCGCAGCCACGCGCGGCGCTGCGGAGGCAGCCGCTGCGGGAACGTCCGCCGCAAGCACCGCTCCGCCCGGGCCGGAGCCACGGACCACGCGCAGGTCAACCCCGCGCTCGACCGCGAGCCGCCGCGCCTTCGGCGACGCGGCGGCGATTCGCGCCGGCGCCGGCGTTCCGTTGCCCGCCGACCCCTTCTGGCTCTCGACGTGAGCGAGCACGTCAGCCTTCTCGACCCGTCCGCTGGCCGTCTTCACCGCCGCGATGTCGACGCCATGCTGCTCCGCGAGCTTTCGGGCGAGCGGCGAGGCCTTGACCGCCGGCGGCACCGACGGCGTGGCGGCGGCTCCCGTGCGCCGTACCGCCACGCCCTCGGCTTCCGGCGCGGCCCCAGCGGACGTCTCCCCCGCCGCAAAGATCAGCGCGATCGTCTTCCCCACCGGCACCACGTCCCCCGCCTGCGCGCTCACCTCGCGCAGCACCCCCGCCGCCGGCGCCTCGATCTCGACGGTCACCTTGTCCGTCTCGATCTCGACGATCGGCTCGCCCTTGCTGACGCTGTCGCCGGGGTTCTTCAGCCACTTCAGAACCTTGCCGGTCTCCTGCGCCAGCTCCAGCGCGGGCATGATGACGGTCGCGGGCATCGCCGAGCGCCCTCAGTCCTTCTTGCCGCAGAGCGCCTT
>JBGPZN010000128.1:0-8351 GCA_041493815.1 Methylomirabilia bacterium | reverse complement strand
GCGTGCGCTTCGCCATCGACGGTCTCGGCGAGGTGGCGCTGGAGGCCGCGCGCTAGCCGGCGCCGCGACCTGTCCTGGGGCCGAGCAGGACCAGAATGGCCGCAATCGCTTGCAGCGCCATGCACGCGCCCAGCGCCGGCCCGTAGGCGCCCGCCCAGTCGCGCAGCACGCCGACGAGCGAGGGGCCGAAGGCGAACGTGAACTGATTGATGCCGACGACGAGCCCGACGAGCGCGCCGAAGCGCTCGCGGGGCCACTCGACGGCGAGGATCAGCCCGGGCAGGGTGGTCAGGTTGCCGACGCCGAGGCCGAAGAGCGCGCAGCCGGCGTAGAGGCCCGCCGCCGACGGCCTCGATGCCAGCAGCGCCAGGCCGGCGATCTGGATCATCAGCGTTGTGCCGGTGACGATCCGCCGGTTCAGGCGATCGACCACGATGCCCGTCGCCAGACGTCCGAGCAGCGCCGCCGCCGTCGTCGTGCTCACCGCGCGGGCCGCCCCCCCGGTGCCGAGCACCGGCGCCACCAGCGCCACCAGGTGCGTGAGCACGCCGACCTGCGCGGCAAGGCCGAGTGCGAACGGCGCCGACACGCTCCAGAAGCGCCACGTGCGCAGCGCGTCGCGGGGCCAGCGTGGCCCTCCACCCACCGCGCGCGTGCCGGGGCCGCGCGGGGGATCGCCGTCGGGCCCGAGGCCGAGCACGTCCGGCCCCCGGCGCATCACGCCCACCGCCAGGCACAGGAGCACGACGACGAGCACGCCGGCGGCGACCGCGACCGCCCGCGCGAAGCCGAGGCGGTCGATCAGCGAGATCAGCGCCGGCGCGACGATCACGCCGCCCAGCGTGGCGCCGTTGAAGGCGAGGCTGACAGCGAATCCGCGGCGACGCTCCCACCACGGAGCGAGGATGATGTTGATCGCCGCGCCGCTCATCGCGCCCCAGCCGACCGACATCACGAGGAAGATCGGATAGAGCTGCCACGGCCGGTCGACGACACCGAGGGCAGCGACGCCGGCGGCCATGGCGAGGCTCCCGACGGCCACGACGGCCCGCGGCCCGAAGCGCTCGTACAGATGGCTGATGGTGGCCGTCAGGAGGGCGCCGGCCACGTAGTACACGGTGATGGGCGCCGACACGGCAGCGGCCGACCAGCCGTGCAGGCGCTGCAGCGTGGCGACGTAGACCGTGAGCCCATAGAAGCCGAGGCCGAAGCTGAACATCGCCATCACGAAGGTGGCGGCCACGACGTTCCAGCCGTAGAAGTAGCGTGCGCGCATGCCCGGCCTCGACGCTAGCGGCACCGGCGCCCGGCGTCTCGCCGTTTTCGGACGTCGTCGTCCGCCCGGCGCCGGACGGACGCCCGCCGCGTGCTACGCTCGCGCCACCGTGCGTGCGGATGTGACCCTCGACCGGAGCACTTGCGATCGGGCGCGGATCGCGCGCGACGCGCGGTTCGACGGCCGGTTCTTCACGGGCGTGTTGACGACCCGGATCTACTGCCGTCCGACGTGTCCGGTGAAACCCGCCAAGTCGCGCAACGTCGTCTTCTTCCCGACCGCGGCGGCGGCCGCGCGCGCCGGCTTCCGCCCGTGCTTGCGCTGTCGGCCGGAGACGGCCCCGGGCACGCCGGCGTGGCGGGGCGCGGCGGCGACGGTCTCGCGCGGGCTGCGGCTCATCGAGCGTGGGTTCCTCGACGACGGCAAGAGAGTCGAGGACCTCGCGGACACGCTGGGCATGACGACCCGCCACCTGCGCCGGCTGTTCCTCCGACACGCCGGCGCCTCGCCGACGGCCGTCGCCACGACCCGGCGGGTGCAGCGCGCCAAGGCCCTGGTCGACGAGACCGCGCTGCCGATGTCGGCGATCGCGTTCGCCGCCGGGTTCGCCAGCATCCGGCGGTTCAACGCCGCGTTTCGCGCGGTGTACCGCCGGCCGCCCTCCGCGGTGCGTCGCACCCGGCGCTGAGCGCGTATGACCGGCCGAACCGGCCGGCCGAACCGACCTCTTGCACGGCAGTTATGGTTGATGTAACCTTATCGCAAGATGCAGGTCGATGGGCGTGACGTGAGCGCGGAGCAACTGGCCGGCGTCCAGGCATCGGTGGTGGTGTCGGTCGCGATCTTCAGCATCCGGTCCGATGCCGACGGCCGTCCGTCCTTGCAGGTGTTGCTCGTCCGACGGGCCGCCGATCCCTTCGCCGGCTACTGGTCGCTTCCCGGGGGCAAGCTCTGGGGTGGCGAGGCCCTCGACGAGGCGGCGGCGCGTCAGCTCGTGGAAAAGACCTCGTTGCGGGCGGCCTACCTCGAGCAACTCTACACGTTCGAGCTGCACGATCCCGCCCGCCAGCTCGAAGCCGCGGTGGTCGCCTACTACGCGCTCGTCCGCACGGATCGCGCGGAGATCGCGCCAGGTCGCAAGACAATGGAAGCCGCCTGGTTTCCCGTCGACGAGACGCCCACGCCGCTCGCCTTCGACAACGACGAGGTCCTGCACTTCGCGTTGCGGCGCCTGCGCAGCAAGGTCGAGTATGCGCACGTGGCGTTCCAGTTCCTGCCGCCCGCGTTCACGCTGGCGCAGCTGCGCGCCGTGTACGAGGTGATCCTGGGGCGCCGAATCGATCCCACCAACTTCCGGCGCCGCGTCGAGGCCACCGGCACCATCGTGCCCACCGGTCACGTCGTCTCGGGTGGCTCCCATCGGCCGCCGGCGCTCTACCGTTGCGCGGACGACCCCGGGACCCTCGTCAAGACGATGCGCCCACGGCGGGCGCTGAAGTCCCGACCCGAGCCGCACACCAGCACTCCGGTCACTCGCTAACATGCCAAGCCCCGACCGTCCTTCGATCCGCCAGAGTAATAGTATAAATAACCTTAACAATGAGGCGCTGACGGAAGCCCGACGCCCGCGGAGAGGAGCCTGACGATGCCGACCGCCGATTCGATCACGGCGAAGATCGAGGTCGCGACCACGACCGGGCTGTGCAGCGACGAGCTCAAGTGGGACCCGTGGGCCTACGACGCCCCACGCCAGGGGACGCGCTTGCCGGTCTACGGCGCCGGTGCCAGTCAGTGGGACGAGATTCCCGCGTCGGCTCCGGTGCAAGGCGAGATCCCCGAGCGATATCGCATGATGGAGCCCGAGGAGGTGGCGCGGCGCATCGGCGAGGCCAGGGCAGGACTGGGCTCCCGCCTGGTGATCCTCGGCCACCACTACCAGCGCGACGAGATCATCCGCTGGGCCGACTTCCGCGGCGACTCCTTCAAGCTCTCGCAGCAGGCGGCCAGCCGCCGGGAGTCGGACTACATCGTGTTCTGCGGGGTGCACTTCATGGCGGAGAGCGCCGTCATCCTCGGCGGCGACCACCAGCGGGTGATCCTGCCCAACCTGGCCGCCGGCTGCTCGATGGCCGACATGGCTGACGAGGCGCAGGTGCACGCGTGCTGGCGCCAGCTCGACCAAGCGCTCGGCTTCGGTGGCGTCGTGCCGGTCACGTACATGAACTCGTCGGCCGCCCTCAAGGCGTTCTGCGGCGAGCGGGGCGGCATCGTCTGCACCTCCTCGAATGCGACCCGGGTCCTCGACTGGGCCTTCGAGCGGGGCGAGCGGGTGCTCTTCTTCCCGGACGAGCACCTCGGGCGCAACACCGGCGTGAAGCTCGGCATCCCCGACGACGCGATGGTGGTGTGGGACCCGCGCCGCCCGCTCGGCGGCGGCTCCGTCGAGGCGCTGCGGCGGGCGCGCCTCATCCTCTGGCGCGGCTGGTGCTCGGTGCACGCGCGCTTCACGGTGGCCCAGATCGAGCGGGCGCGCCGCCAGCACACGGGCGTCACGGTCATCGTGCACCCGGAGTGCCGGCGCGAGGTGGTCGCGGCCGCCGATCTCGACGGCTCGACGGAGCTCATCCTCGAGACGATCGCGGCGGCGCCGGCCGGCAGCCGGTGGGCGGTCGGGACCGAGATCAACATGGTCAACCGCCTGGCCGCCGCGCACCCGGACAAGCGGATCTTCTGCCTCGATCCCGTGATCTGTCCCTGCTCGACCATGTACCGCATTCACCCGGCGTACCTGGCCTGGGTGCTGGAGGCCCTGCTCGACGGCCAGGTCGTGAACGAGATCGTCGTGCCCGACGGCGTGAAGGCCTCGGCCCGGGTCGCGCTCGACCGTATGCTCGCGCTCCCCGGCCAGCCCGCCGGTGCGACGGCGCGGAGGTAGCCGGCGATGCCACGCATGATCGTCGTGGGAAGCGGCATCGCCGGACTGTTCACCGCAATCTGTGCGCACCGGCGCGGCGTGCGTGACGTCACGATCGTCACCAAGGCCGCGCTCGAGGACGGCGCCACCCGCTACGCGCAGGGCGGCATCGCGGCCGCCGTCGGCGCCGAGGACTCCTGGGAGCTCCACGAGGCCGACACGATCGGTGCCGGCGCCGAGCTCTGCGATCCGCAGGCCGTGCGCGTGCTCGCGCGCGAAGCCGCCGAGCGCGTGGCCGATCTGATCCATCTGGGTGTGCGGTTCGACCGCGAGAACGGCCGGCTCGCCCACGCGCGCGAGGCCGCCCACGGCGTGGCCCGCGTGCTGCACGCCGGCGGTGACGCCACCGGCCGGCACATCGAGGAGGCGCTGGCCGGCGCCGTCCGGGCCCTCGGCATCACGGTGCGCGACCGCGCGTTCGTCTCCGACCTGATCGTCGAGGCGGGCGCCTGCCGGGGGATTCGCCTCTGGGGAGGCGACGAGATGGAAGCCGACGCGATCGTGCTGGCCGCCGGCGGCGCCGGCCAGCTCTATGCCAGCACCACCAACCCCGCCGTCTCGACCGGCGATGGTGTTGCGCTGGGGCTGCGGGCGGGGGCGGTGGTCGCGGACCTCGAGTTCTTCCAGTTCCACCCCACGGCGTTCGCCGCCCCCGGGGGGTGGCGCTTCCTCATCTCGGAGGCGGTGCGGGGTCACGGGGCGGTGCTGCGCAATCATCGCGGCGAGGCCTTCATGGCACGCTACGACGCGCGGGCCGAGCTGGCCCCGCGCGACGTCGTCTCGCGCAGCATCGTGCGGGAGATGGAGCAACACGGATTGCCGAACGTCTGGCTCGACGCCACCGGATTTCCGCCGGGCGAGTTCGGGCGCCGCTTCCCGACCATCCACGCCCATTGTCTGCGGCAGGGCTGCGATCCGGAGCGCCAGCCTATTGCCGTCTCGCCGGCGGCCCACTACCTGATGGGCGGCGTCTGGACGGACGTGTGGGGCCGGACGTCGATCCGCGGCCTCTACGCCTGCGGGGAGACCGCGGCCCCCGGCGTGCATGGTGCCAACCGGCTGGCCAGCAACTCTCTTCTCGAGGGCGTCGTCTTCGGCTCGCGCGTGGCTCAGGCCGTCGCCGAGCGCGGGGAGCCGGGCTCCTGGAGCGTCGCGTGCCCCACGCCCGAAGAGCTGGCGCTCGGCCCCCGGACTCGCCCCGCCCTGTCGGGCCGCGAATCGATGCGAGCGCTGATGTGGGACGAGGTCGGAATTCTCCGTCACGGAGCCGGCCTCGAGCACGCGCGCGCCGCGCTCCGGAGCGTGGCCGGAGCGCTCCCTGGCGACGGTGTCGAGCTCAACGAGACGGCGAACCTCGCCCTCGTCGGCTGGGTGATGACCGAAGCCGCGCTGCGACGGGAGGAATCCCGGGGCGCGCATCACCGCCTCGACTTCCCCGAGCCGCGAGCGTCCTGGCGCCGCCGCCAGTCGTTCGTCCTGCCGTCCTTGTCGCCGCGCCGAGGACTCGCGTTCGGGGAGGCGGCGCCGGCCGGCGCGGAGGTGCACTCATGACCGGGCTGGGTCACACCCATCCGCCGCGTCAGCCGGTGCTCGCGATCATCCAGCGCGCGCTGGAGGAGGACATCGGCTGGGGCGACGTGACGACCGACAACGCCGTGCCCCCGGATCAACGCTCGCGGGCAGTGCTGCTCGCCAAGCAGGCCGGCGTGCTCTGCGGCGGCCAGGTGTTTGCCGAGACGCTGGCGCTCGTGGACCGGGCCGTCACCGTGAGCCTCCTGATGCCGGACGGCGCCACCCTCCACCCCGGCGACGTCGTCGCGAGGATCGAGGGGCCGACGCGCGCGCTGCTGACCGCCGAGCGGACGGCCCTGAACTTCGTCCAGCGCCTGAGCGGCATCGCGACCACGACGGCGGCGTTCGTCGCTCGCCTGCACGGGCTTCCGACGAGGCTGATCGACACCCGCAAGACCACGCCGGGCCTGCGGGTACTGGAGAAGTATGCGGTCCGCGTCGGCGGCGGGCACAACCACCGCTTCAACCTCGCCGACGCCGTGCTGCTCAAGGACAACCACCTCGCGGCCTTGCGCAGCCGGGGCCTGGATCTCGCGTCGGCCGTCCGGGCAATGAAGCAGCGCGTTCCCCACACGATGCGGGTCGAGGTGGAGGTGACGTCGGTCGAGGAGATCGACGCTGCCCTCGCCGGCGGCGCCGACGTCGTCCTGCTCGACAACATGACGACCGAGGCGATGCGCGACGCCGTGTGCCGGATCGCGGGCCGGGCGCTCACGGAGTGCTCCGGCACCGTCACCCTCGACACGGTGCGCGAGCGCGCCGAGACCGGCGTGGACCTGATCTCGTCCGGCGCGCTCACCCACTCGTCCAAGGCCCTCGACCTCAGCCTGGAGCTCCAGGACGAGTGAGGCGCCGACGATGACTCGCCCGATCTATCTCGACTACGCGTCGACGACGCCGGCTCACCCCGCCGTGCTGCAGGCGATGGACCCCTACCTGCGCCAGGAGTTCGGCAACCCGTCCAATCTCTATCGCCTCGGCCGGCGCGCCGCCGACGCGGTCGAGCGGGCGCGCGCCAGCGTGGCCCGCGCCCTGGGCTGCCGCGACGACGAGATCGTCTTTACCAGCGGCGGATCGGAGGCCGACAACCTGGCCCTCAAGGGTGTGGCGCTGGCCCTCCCGGAGAAACGGCACCTCGTCACGACGACCATCGAGCACAGCGCGGTGCTGGGCGCGGCCCGCGATCTGCAGGAGCACTTCGGCATCGAGGTGACCTGGGTGCCCGTGGACGAGCGTGGCATCGTCGATCCGGCGGCGGTCGCGGCGGCGATCCGTCCCGACACGTGCCTCGTCAGCGTCATGCTCGCCAACAACGAGATCGGGACCATCCAGCCCGTGGCCGAGATCGCTCGCCTGGCCCGGGCCCGTGGCGTGTTGGTGCACACGGACGCGGTGCAGGCCGCCGGCGTCCTGGACCTGGACGTCGATCGGCTCGGCGTCGACGCGCTCTCGCTCTCGGCCCACAAGTTCTACGCGCCCAAGGGTGTCGGCGTGCTCTACGTCCGGCGCGGCACGCCGCTCGTCCCGCTGATCCACGGCGGCAGCCAGGAGCGCCTGCGGCGGGCCGGCACCGAGAACGTGGCCGGCATCGTCGCCTGTGGCGCCGCGCTCGACCTGGTCGAGCAGCACCGCGCGGCGACGTGCGCGCGTCTGACCGTGTTGCGTGATCGGCTCATCGAGGGTATCGAGGCTGCCGTGCCCGGGGCGCTCCTGAACGGCGATCGGCAGCAGCGCCTGCCCGGCCACGCGAGCTTCTGCTTCGGCGACGTTCAGGGCGAGAGCATCCTGCTCGAGCTCGAGCTGGACGACGTCTACGCCTCGAGCGGCTCGGCCTGTCACGCCGGCTCGCAGGACCCCTCCCACGTGCTCCTGGCGATCGGCCGCAGCCCCGAGCTCGCCCACACGGCAGTGCGCCTGACCCTCGGCGCGCCGACGACCGAGGCCGAGGTCGAGCGCGTGCTCGAGCTGCTGCCCCGCGCGGTGCACCGGCTGCGCGAGCGGGCCGCCGCCGTCCATTCCGAGAGGCGCTGATCCGGGCGGCACCTGGGGTAGAATCTCGCCCGCGACGCTGAGCCGTACCCACAACCCGCTGGAGGGCACGCCATGGACCTGGGACTCCGAGGTAAACACGCGATCGTGACCGGCGGCAGCCTGGGCATCGGCAAGGCCATCGCGCGCGAGCTGGCCCGCGAGGGCGTCGACGTCGCCATCGTCGCGCGCACCAAGGATCAGCTCGAGGCGACGGCGCGGGAGCTTGCCGCCGAGACCGGGCAGCGCATCATCCCGCTCGCGGCCGACGTCACCAGCCGGGCGCAGGTGGACGCCATGGTCGCCCAGGCGGCCGCGCAGCTCGGGGGGCTGGACATTCTGGTCAATAGCGGCTCGCCGCCGGGCGGCTCGGCCACCGCGACGGGCCCCATCGAGACCGTGGTGGACGAGGACCTGCTGCACGACTTCAACGTGAAGTACGTGGGCGCGCTGCGCTGCGCCCGCGCCGCCATCCCGCACATGAAGGAGCGGGGGTGGGGC
>JBGPZN010000405.1:0-3598 GCA_041493815.1 Methylomirabilia bacterium | reverse complement strand
GGCGCTCCGGCGCCGTTTCTCGCGCTCGATGAGCTGATCACGGTGTGCGACGTGGTCGTGGAAGCCTCGACCCAGGCCCACCTGCAGGAGATCGCGCCGAAGGCGCTGGGCGCCGGCCGCGATCTCGTCGTGCTGTCGTGCGGCGCCCTGCTCGGTCGGGTGGACTGGGTCGCGCTGGCCGAGCGCCAGGGTTGCCGCATCCTGGTGCCGTCGGGGGCCATCGCCGGCCTCGACGGGGTCAAGGGCGGTGCCGTGGGGCCCGTCACCTCGGTGACGATGGAGAGCCGCAAGGCCCCGGCTGGCTGGGCGGGCGCGCCGTGGGTCGTCCAGCAGAAGATTGACCTCGAGGCGATCCGGGAAGAAACGCTGATCTTCGAGGGCCCGGCCACCGCGGCCTGTCCGGCGTTCCCGGCCAACGTCAACGTGCTGGCCGCGCTGTCGCTGGCCGGCATCGGCCCCGAGCGCACGACCACGCGGATCTACGCCGTGCCCGGACTCACGCGGAACACCCACCGGATCAGCGTCGAGGGCGAGTTCGGCTCGCTCGCGATCGAGGTGCGTAACGTCCCGTCGGAGAACCCGCGGACCGGCCGTCTATCCTACCTCTCCACGATCGCGCTGCTGCGTGACCTCGGCGCCACCCTGCGCGTCGGCACCTGAGGCTCACGGACCCGGTCCGCGCCTCGTTCGACCGCGTGGCGGAGCGTTACGCCGCCGACTTCGCCGACGAGCTGACGCGCAAGCCCTGGGACGTCGAGCGGCTGCGCCGCTTCGTCGGGGACTGCTCGCCCGGTCCCGTGCTCGACGTCGGCTGTGGGCCCGCCGGGCACGTGGGGCGCTTCGTCGCCGACCTGGGCGCGCGCGTCGTGGGCGTCGACTTCTCCGAGCGGTCGGTGGCGCTGGCGCAACGCCTGAACCCGTCGCTGCGCTTCGTCGTCGCCGACATGCGGGCCCTGCCGTTCGCCCCCGGCGCCTGCGCGGGGATCGTCGCCTTCTACTCGATGATCTACGCGGCCGATCCCCAACCCGCGCTCCGCGAGCTCCGGCGCGCGCTGCAGCCCGGCGCGCCGCTCCTGATCGCCGTCCACGGCGGCGAGGGCGCTCAGCACTTCGGCGACTACAAGGGCATGCCGATCGACGTCGATCTCCATCTGCGATCGCCCGACGTCCTGGCCTCCCAGGTGCGCACGGCCGGCTTCACGGTCGGGACGGTCGAGGTACGACCGCCCTACCCGTTCGAGCACGCTGCCCCGCGCGTCTACCTCGCCGCCCACGCCGCGTAGCGTGGCGTGGTTGACGCGGCTCACGCCCTCATCGTGTCATCCGAGCGCGGAGGCGTGCAGCTCGACGGCGTAGCCGTGCGCGATCGTGGCCACCAGCGAACGCGGTGTGAGGACGCTAACCTCCGCGGCGGCGTCGGGCCGCCACGGCGCGCCGTAGCCCTCGGGTGACCACGGCCGCAACGCGCCCGCGTACACCAGGCACGGACGCCCGTCGGCGCCCGCGACCATCACGCCGCGCGGGAGGCGGGATACGCGCTCGACGTAGGTGCGCTTGCCGCGGGTGGCGTCGAGCCGCTCGGCGTGCAGCACGGTGTCGATCTCGTCGACCGACGGAACGGGCGCGGCCGCCGGCCGGGCCGCGATCCAGTGCTCGCGAAACACGAGGTAGCGGGCGCGCTGGCATTCGACACACGGGCGGTGACCGGCAGCGAGCGCGGTGGCCTCGTCGAGAAAGAACAGCTCGGTGTACCGGCCGGGCACCATGAGGGGCCGCCGGCGGCCCTTGAACTGCAGCACGCAGATGATCCAGCGCTTGCCCACGAACGCGCGCCGAATGCGCCGCTCGGCATCGTGCAGGCATCCGCGGTTGCCCATCAGCGTGCCGCGGGCCGGGGTCGCGATCAGCTCCCCGAACGGCGTGACGCGGTTCTGCCGGGGCACCCGGCCGCGCCCTACCCGCGCTGGGTCGCTTCCAGGTAGCGCTCGGCCTCCAGCGCGGCCATGCAGCCGGTGCCGGCCGCGGTCACCGCCTGCCGCCAGGTGAAGTCGGCGACGTCGCCGGCGGCGAAGACGCCGGGCACCGAGGTCTGGGTGGTGCCCGGCGCGACCTTCACGTACTCGCTGGGCAGCAGCGCGAGCTGACCCTTGAAGAGCGTGGTGTTGGGCTGGTGCCCGATGGCCATGAACAGTCCGTCGACGGGGCGCTCCGACATCTCGCCGGTCTTGAGATTGCGCAGGACTACCGCGGTGACCTTGCCGACGGCCGGATCGGCGATCGCCTCGATCACGCTGTCCCACACGAAGCTGATCTTGGGATTCTTGAACGCGCGGTCCTGCATGATCTTGGAGGCTCGCAACGTGTCGCGCCGATGGACGACCTCGACCTTGCGGCCCAGGCGGGCCAAAAAGAGCGCTTCCTCCAGCGCGGAGTCGCCGCCGCCGACGACCATGATGTTCTGGTCCTTGAAGAAGAACCCGTCGCACGTCGCGCAGGTGGACACGCCGCGGCCCAGCAGCTCGCGCTCGCCCGGCAGGCCCAGGAACTTGGACGAGGCTCCCGTGGCCACGATGACGGTCTCCGCCTCGTAGGTCGTCTCGCCCACACGCACCGCAAACGGCCGTCGCGAGAAGTCCACGGCCGTCACGTCCTCGGCGATCATGTCGGTGCCGAAGCGCTCGGCCTGCTTGCGCATCGTCTCCATCAGCTCCGGTCCCATGACGCCATCCACGAAGCCGGGGACGTTCTCGACCAGGGTCGTGAGCATGAGCTGGCCGCCCGCCTGCAGGCCCGAGATCATGAGCGGGGCCAGGTTCGCGCGCGCGGCATAGATCGCCGCCGTGTACCCCGCGGGCCCCGACCCGATGATGATCACCTTGCGTGTCGTCGCCATTCCTCGTGCCCGCTCCTCGCCCCCTTGAGATGCAGGATCCGCTCCAGCCGATCCTCAGCGGTCGACGATGGCCTCCAGCTCGGCGAGGTCGCGGATCTCGTAGAGGGGTGGTGCGATACCCGGGGGCAGCGGCTCTCGGCCGGGGTTGATCCAGGCCGAGTCCATGCCCATGCCGTGAGCGCCGGCCACGTCGATGTCGGCGCGGTCACCGACGAACAGCGTGCGCCGCGGCTCGACGCCGGTGCGGCGGATCGCCTCCTCGAAGATGTCCGCGCGCGGCTTGCGCCAGCCGACCTCGTCGGACACGACGATGGCGGCGAACAGCTCGCGCACGCCGGCGGCGTCCAGGATGGCCAGCGCCGTGGGCGTGTAGTCGAAGTTGGAGACGACCGCCAGCCGATGGTGCCGGGCCAGCCGCTCGAGCAGCGGCCGGTGATGCGCGGGGAAGTGGGCCGCCTTGGCCAGCTCGCGGCGGTGGGCATCGATGAGCGCCTGGTCCAGCCCCGGCGGCAGGTCCTGGGGGTCGAGGGCCAGGCGCCGGAAGAAATCGGCGAAGCGCTCCCTGGCCGGCACCTCGCGATGGTCGATCGCTCGCAGCCGCTCGGCCTCGTGCCACGAGGCCTGCAGCGCGGCGTAGCAGCGCTCGATCGTGACGTCGGGGGCGTGGGCGGCCAGCACGGCGTGCAGGTAGGCGACCGTGGAGCG
>JBGPZN010000170.1:0-7219 GCA_041493815.1 Methylomirabilia bacterium | reverse complement strand
CGACGCCGCCGATGTTGTTGGTCCCCGGCCCGGCGCTGCGCTGGGTGAGATAGGCGCCGACGTTGAGGTTGATGGCCACGCGCAGCGCCAGGAACGTGCCGTCGGCGCCCAGGGCCAGCTCGACGGTCGAGAGGTTGTCGCGGCCGTGCTCGTCGGTGAGGAATCCCTCGCGCCGGTCGGACGTCCACTTCACCGGCCGCCCCAGCCGCCGGGCCGCCCACAGCACCAGCACCATCTCGGGATAGAGGCCGCTGCGCATGCCGAAGCTGCCGCCGACGTCGCCGGTGACGACACGCACCTGGCTCTGCGGCACCTTGAGGACGTCGGCCAGCAGCGTGCGGGTGCCGTGGGGCGCCTGGATGCCGGTGTGCAGCGTGTAGCGTCCGCTGCGGCGATCGTACTCGCCGACGGCGGCGCGCGGCTCGAGCGGCGCGGCGGCCACGCGGGTGACGACAAAGTCCACGCGCGCCACGTGGGCGGCGCCCGCGAACGCGCGGTCGACGGCCTCGCGCTGGCCGGCCTGGGCCACGAAGGCGACGTTGTCGGGCGCCTCGTCCCACACCGCCGGGGCGCCGGGCCGCAGCGCGTTGGCGGTACCCGCCACCGCCGGCAACGGCTCGTACTCGACCCGCAGCTGATCGCCGGCGTCGAGGGCCTGGGCGTGCGTCTCGGCGATCACGAGGGCCACGGGGTCGCCGACGTGGCGGACGCGCTCGCGGAGCAGCGCCGGCCGCGGGGTGGGGGAGGCCGGCGAGCCGTCGCGCCGCTTGCGGCCGCGGTCGCTCGGCAGGTTGCCGACCCCGTCGGCGGCCAGCTCGGCCGCCGTGAGGACGGCGAGCACGCCGGGCAGCTTCAGCGCGGCGCGCGTGTCGATGCCGCGGATCCGGGCGTGGGCGTGCGGCGAGCGCGCGAGGACCGCGTGGGCCTCGCGCGGCAGGCTCACGTCGTCCGAGTAGCGGCCGAGCCCCTGCAACAGCCGGGGATCCTCCAGGCGGCGCACCGACTGCCCGACGGCGAACTTCTCGACGACGATCGGCTCACTCACTGCCTCACCTCCGTGAGCGCCCGGGCAAATCGCGGGAAGGGATCCGGACCTTCGTCCTCCAGTCCGCGAAAGTACCCCGGCGGGTTGGCGTAGCTGCTGCCGGTCTCGCGCATCCACCCGCGCTCGCGCAGGCACGCGCGGTACACCTTCAAGTTGACGAGCACGCGGTCCTCTCCGCCCATCGGCGTCCCCGACGACTTCACGCAGGCCTGGTGATCGGCGGTGAAGGCGGCCATGTCCGCGCGCGGCGAATGCCGGTGGCGGTGAGCCTACCCGGCGGGCGGCGCGGGGGCAAGTCACTGTGCTACCCTCGCGTCTCAACGCCATGCGTCTGGGTCACGCGCGGTTCGCCGACGTCGTCGTGCTGGCTCCCAGCGGTCGCGTCGATCACGCGACCGCCGAGGAGCTCAAGACGGCCCTGGCGCCGCACCTGGCCCGCTGCGGCGAGGGCCTGGACCACGTCGTGCTGGACTTCGCGGGCGTGGACTACATCAGCAGCGCCGGCCTGCGCGTCCTCATGCTGGCCGCCAAGCAGGCCAAGGCCCAGCGCGGATTCCTGGCGGTCGCGGCCGTGCAGCCGCTGGTGCAGGAGATCCTCGAGATCAGCAAGTTTACCCTCGTCATCCGCACGCTGCCCTCGGTGCGGGAGGCGGTGGCGGCCGCGTCACCGGCGGGCCTGGTCGCGCTCGAGCGGAGCTGAGCGAGGTGCGCATCCACTTCTGGGGCACGCGCGGGTCGATCCCCACCGCGACGACGTCGGCGGCGATCAGGCGCAAGCTGGTCGCCGCGCTGACGCAGGCGATCGGGCGCGGGCTCGACACGCCGGAACGCATCGAGGCGTTCGTGGACAACGAGCTGGAGTTCGGCATCCGCCACACCTACGGCGGCAACTCCTCCTGCGTGCAGCTCGACCCGGGCGGCGACGCCTACGTGCTGTGCGATTTCGGCAGCGGCGCCCGCGCATTCGGCAACCACGTGCTCGCCGCCCGCCGCGGCGTCCCCGGCGTGTACCACGTCTTCATGTCGCACACGCACTGGGACCACATCATGGGCTTTCCGTTCTTCATGCCGGCCTACATCCCCGGCAACGTCATCACGATCTACGGCTGCCACGCCTGGCTGGAGGAGGCGTTCCGCCGGCAGAACGGCGCGCCGTCGTTCCCGGTGGAGTTCAGTCAGCTCGGGGCCGAGATCCGGTTCGTCCACCTGGAACCCGACCGCCCCTACGACCTGGCGGGCTTCCGGGTGCGGGCCAAGCGCCAGCACCACACCGGCGATTCGTACGGCTACCGGTTCGAGCACGCGGGCCGCACCGTGGTGTACTCGACCGACTCCGAGCACAAGCTCGACGACCTTGCCGAGACGCAGGCGTTCGCCGAGTTCTTCCGCGACGCCGACCTCGTCATCTTCGACGCCCAGTACTCGCTGGCCGAGGCGATCTCGATCAAGGAGGACTGGGGCCACTCGAGCAACGTGGTGGGCGTGGAGCTGTGCCAGCTGGCGCGGGCCAGGCACCTGGTCATGTTCCACCACGAGCCGACCTACGACGACGACAAGCTCGCCGCCGTGCTGGCCGAGACCCGCCGCTTCGAGGAGATCACCCGCGGCGATCACCCCGTGCAGGTCTCCTCGGCCTGGGACGGGATGGAGCTCGACCTCTAGCGCCATGTCGCCGCTCCGGCAAGGCCGGGTGCTCGGCGTCGCGCTGCTCGTCCTGCTCACGGCCGTCACCGCCGCACCGTACGTTCCCGGCCGCGACCTGCTGCGCTTCGTGTGGTTCGACGCCTGCCAGCGACTGGCGCCGCGGGCTCGCGTCTCCGCGCCCGTCGTCATCGTGGACGTCGACGGCAAGAGCCTGGCGCGTCACGGGCAGTGGCCGTGGCCGCGCACCCTGCTGGCCCGCCTGCTCAATCGGCTCGCCGCCGCCGACCCCGCGGCCATCGGCATCGACATCGTCATGCCGGAGGCCGACCGCTTCTCGCCGCGGCAGCTGCCGGCGCTGATTCCCACCATCACTCCCGACCTCGCCGCGCGCCTCCTGTCGCTGCCGACCAACGACGCGATCTTCGCCGCCGCGCTGCGCGACCGGCCGATCGTGCTCGGCGTGGCCGGGATCGACGGAGGCGGCGAGAGCGCCACGCCGGCGCCGGCCCGGGCGGCCCCCACACGCGCCGTCGGCGGCGATCCGGCGCCCTACCTCAAAAGCTTCGACGCGCTGCTGCGCACGATGGACGAGATCGATCGCGCGGCCGCCGGTCACGGCCTGCTGAACGTGGAGCCGGAGGGGCGGGCGGTGCGCCGGATCCCGCTCGTCGCCCGCGTGGGCAGCGTGCTGGTGCCGGCGCTGGCGCTCGAGCTGTTCCGCGTGGCGGGCGGCCAGCCGGCGATCACCGTCACCGTCGGCCCCCACGGGGTCACGCACGTGGCCGCCGGCGATCTCGTGGTGCCGACCCAGGCGGACGGCTCCGTGTGGCTGCGCTACACCCGCCCGTCCGCCACCCGGTTCGTGTCCGCCGCCGACGTGCTGGCCGGCACGGTGCCGCGCGAGACGTTCGAGCGCAAGCTGGTGCTCCTCGGCGTCACCGCGCTGGGCCTGGCCGACCGGCGGCCGATCCCGGGCGGCGGCGCCCGCGACGGCGTCGAGATCCACGCCGAGCTGATCGAGAGCATCTTCGACGGCACGCTGCTCGCGCGCCCGCGCTGGGCCGGCGGGGTGGAGTCCGCGTTCCTCTTCGCCGGTGGCGTGCTCGTCATCCTCACGGTGCCGATCAAGCGCGCCCGCGCCGCCTGGCTGCTGCTGCTGCCGCTGCTGGCGGTCGCCGCCGGCGGGAGCCTCGCCCTCTATCACTGGCGCTTGCTGCTGTTCGATGCCGCCACCCCGTCGCTGGGCCTGGCGGTGATGTTCACGTTCATGCTGAGCGTGACGCTGGCCGAAGCCGAGCGGCAGCGACGGCTGCTGCGGCACCAGGTGGAGCTGCAGCGCGAGGCGGCGGCGCGACTGGAGGGCGAGCTATCGGCGGCCCGCCGCATCCAGCTCGGCATCCTGCCCAAGCCCGCCGACGTGCTGGCTGGTGAGACGCGCTTCGACCTGGACATCGTGCTGGAGCCCGCCCGCGAGGTCGGCGGCGACCTCTACGACTTCTTCATGCTCGACGGCCACCGCCTCTTCTTCCTGCTCGGCGACGTGTCCGGCAAGGGATTGCCGGGCAGCCTGTTCATGGCGGTGAGCAAGTCGCTCTACAAGAGCACGGCGCTGCGCCGCGGCGGCGCCGTGGCGACGATGATGCACGAGGCGAACGCCGAGATCTCGCGCGACAACCCCGAGGCGCTGTTCGTCACGGTCTTCGCCGGGGTGCTCGACGTCGACACCGGCGCGCTCGAGTACTGCAACGCCGGCCACGATCGCCCCTACGTCGTGCCACGCGCCGGCGGGCGGTGGAGCCAGCTCGCCGAGGGCGGTGGCCCGCCGCTGTGCGTGCTCGACGGTTTCGAGTACGAGGCCGCCTTCCACCGGCTCCGCCCCGGCGACACGCTGTGCCTGATCACCGACGGCGTGACGGAGGCGAGGAACGCGGCGGGCGAGCTGTTCGGCCGCGAGCGGCTGGAGGCGCGGCTGACCCTGATCGACGGGGACGCGAGCGCGACGACGCTGGCCACCGCCCTGCGCGAGGACGTCGAGCGATTCGTGGCGGGCAGCGAGCCCGCCGACGACCTCGCGATCCTGATCGTGCGCTGGGAGGGGCCGTCTAGCTGAGATGGGGGCCCCGACATGGCCCCCAAACCCCCCAACGTTCGCGACGCCCCGGCGGAGCCGTGGCGCCGCTCTGTAGCGCGGGCCCTAGCGGACGGTGATCTCGACGCGGCGGTTGCGCGGCTCGGCCACCTCGTCCTCGGTCGGCACCAGCGGCTCGCGCTCGCCGCGTCCGGCCACGCGGATCTGCTCGCTCGGGATGCCGATCTTCTCGAGCTGAACGCGTACGCGCTCGGCGCGCCGGAGCGACAGAGCATCGTTGTAGGTGAGCGAGCCCACGCGGTCGGTGTGCCCGACCACGATGATCTCGGGGGATGGATGCCCGGCGATCTCCTTCAGGACCTTGGGGATCTCCGGCTTCGACTCCGCCGTGAACTCGTCGCTGTCGCCCAGAAAGTACAGGATGAACCGCACCGGGCGTGCGGGCTGCGCGTCCAGGGCGCGCGCGAAGGTCTGCTGGACCTGCTCGGCGGCCATGCGCCCGCCGTCTTCCAGCTGGCCCTGCCGCTGCACCCGCGCCGTCGCGTACGGCGCGTCGAGCGTCTGCTGGTGGCCCTCGTGGGTGACGCTGAGCGCGCCGACCTTGCCGTCGGGGCCGGGCAAGAGCACGACCATCTCGTCACGGGGGGCTGCCGCCGGCGCCTCGCGCACGGTCGGAGCGGCGGCGCACCCGGCCGCCGTCACCACCACCGCCACGACCGCGAGCGCGCGTCGCATGAACCGTCTACGGGGTGACCGGGGCCGCGCGGACGACGAACTCGGTGCCGCGCACGCCGAGGATCGTCGAGGGCGTGCGCACCTTCATGGCGTCGGGCGACTGCTTGGCGATCTTGCCGGAGACCGCCGACAGCGTGCCCTGGCGCAGCGAGGTGTCGAAGCGCCCGGCGTGCGTCGTCGAGTCGAAGGCGAACCGGTCGATGGCCAGCACGCTGTCGGGCCCGACCGACAGCAGGCTGTCGTCGTTGAAGGTGACGCCGGCCGAGCCGTCGCGCCCCGTGGCGATGACGTCGCCCTCCAGGAGCTTCATGCCCACCGTGGCCGGCAGGCTCCCGCCCGACCGCTGGATGGTGACGCCGCCCTTGACGACTTTGACCCGGCCGACGTCGTCGGCGGCGCCCACGCCGACCGGGGCGAGCAGGGCGAGCACGAGCACGACCGCGAACCCATGGCGCATGACCCGTCCTCCTGGGGCACTATACTAAGCCGAGTGAAGATCAAGCAGACGCGGACGTTTCGCGCCCGGCTGGGCGAGGCCACCAACGTCTCGGCCTTCGTCGAGTCGGCAATCGCGGGGATGGAAGCCCGGCTGGTCATGCGGCTGCGCCTGGCCGTCGAGGAGCTGTTCGTCAACACCGTCACCCACGGCTACGGCGGCGACAGCGACGCCACGGTCGAGGTGACCGTGCGTATCGACGGGGACCGGATCGTGCTGATCTACGAAGACGCCGCCCCGCCCTTCGACCCCTTCGCCAAGGTCGAGCGCCCCGACCCGGCCGCCTCGCTGGAGTCGCGCGGCGTCGGCCGCCTCGGCGTGTTCCTCATCACCCAGCTCGCCGAGCGCTGCCACTACGCGCGCACCGCCGACCGCAACTGCGTCACCGTCGAGCTGCCGGTGCGCTGAGCGGCGACGGCGTGTTGGTCGCTGTCCTGCTGGCGATCGTGCTCGTTGCGGCCGGGTGTGCTCCGGCGGTCGGCCCGAGCGGCCCGCTCGAGCCTCTCGTGGTGGGCGTCGAGCAGCACATGACGATCGAGTGGCAGGCGGAGCCGCGCGACCAGGCAACCGTCGTCTGGGGTTACGTCACCAACAAGTCGCCCTACACCTTCGACCACCTCCGCCTGCTGGTGGACGCCCTCGGCCCGGACGGAGCGATCCTCGGCCAGCGCCTGGTCTGGGCCCCCGGGCTCCTCGGCGGCTGGGGGCGGACGTACTTCGAGGCGTCGATGGTGCCGGCGCCCGCGTACCGCGTCCGCGTCTTCTCCTACGACCGCGTTGAGACGGATGGCCGCCGCCGCGGGCGGTTCTGGTAGGTCGCAGGCCAACTCCTAGGCCGGGGCCACCTCGACGAAGCAGGAGTTGAAGGTGCTGGCGCCGGCCGGGGAGGCGCGGTCGTCGGTGAGGACGTTGGAGCAGCCGCGGGTGTCGTGGCCGGCCGCGTCGAGTGTGAACCACGCGCCTTCCTTGATCGAGACCACACCGGGCGCGATGCGATCCGTCACCCGGGCGGGCAGCATCGTGGCGCCGCGGTCGTTGAACACGCGCACGCGGTCGCCGTCGGCGATGCCACGGGCGGCGGCATCGGTCGGGTGGATCCAGACGTCGTCGCGGTCGGCGCGCGAGAGGATCGGCTGGTTGTCGTGGATCGAGTGCGTGCGCGCGCGCGACTTCGGCGTGATCAGGCGCAGGGGATGGGACGAGACCTGGT
>JBGPZN010000306.1:0-4529 GCA_041493815.1 Methylomirabilia bacterium | reverse complement strand
GGGCCCCCGACTCTCTTAATAAAGATGGCAGGCCACCAGCCGGCCGCGCTCGGAGCGCAGCGCCGGCTCCTGCGTCGCACAGTGTGGCATCACGAAGGGACAACGGGTGTGGAAACGGCAGCCGCTGGGCGGCGCCAGCGGGCTGGGCACCTCGCCGGTCAGGACGACCTCCTCGCGCGGGGCGTCCACGTCGGCGGGCAGGGCGGCGGTGAAGAGCGCCTTCGTGTAGGGGTGCCGAGGCTCCAGCGCGACGGCGTCGGCGTCGCCCCACTCCACGATCTGCCCCAGGTACATCACCGCGATGCTCCGGCTCATGTGGGCCACCGCGGCCAGGTCGTGGGCGATGAACAGGTAGGACACGCCCAGGCGCTTCTGCAGATCGCGCAGGAGATTGAGGATCTGGGCCCGGATCGACACGTCGAGCGCGGACACCGGCTCGTCGAGGATGACGAGCTTGGGCTCCAGCGCCAGCGCGCGGGCGATGGCGATGCGCTGGCGCTGGCCGCCCGAGAACTCGTGTGGGAAGAGCGAGGCCGACCGCTCCGGCAAGGAGACCAGGTCCAGCAGCTCGGCCACCCGGCGGCGGCGCGCGGTCGCGTCGAGATTCGTGTTGATCACGAGCGGCTCGGCCACGATCGTGCCCACCCGCATGCGCGGGTCGAGCGAGGCGTAGGGATCCTGGAAGACCGCCTGGACGGAGCGGCGGTAGTAGCGCAGGCCCTCGCGGTCCAGCGTCAACACGTCGTGCCCTTCGAAGCGGATGGCGCCGGAGGTCGGCCGCTCCAGGCCGAGGATCAGCCGCGACGTCGTCGTCTTGCCGCAGCCCGACTCGCCGACGAGCCCCAGCGTACCGCCGGCCTCGACGATGAACGACACGGCGTCCACCGCGCGCACCAGCTGCGGCGACCAGCCGAAGAGGCCTCGCCGCACCGCGAAGTGCTTGGTCAGGCTCTCGACCTCGAGCAGCGGCGTCACGCGATGGGTCTCAGGCTGGGCCATTGAGCCAGCACCGCGTGGCGTGCTCGGGCCCCACGACGGACTCGGCGGGCGCCTCCCGGCGGCAGCGCTCGACCGCGTGCGGGCAGCGCGGCGTGAACGCGCACCCGGGCGGCAGCGCGACCAGATCCGGGGGCTGGCCCTCGATCGTCGTGAGCCGGTCGCGCCGGGCTCCCAGGCGCGGGATCGCGTCCAGCAGCGCCCGGGTGTAGGGGTGGGCCGGCGACTTGAAGATGCGCCGCACGGGGCCGATCTCCACGATCCGCCCGCCGTACATCACCGCCACCCGGTCGCAGATGCGCGCGACGATGCCGAGGTCGTGGGTGACGAAGATCATCGCCAGCCGGTGGCGCTCCTGCAGCTCCTTGAGCAGGCCGAGGTACTGCATCTGGATGGTGAGGTCGAGGCTGGTCGTGGGCTCGTCGGCGATCAGCAGGCGCGGCGGCGCCGCGATGGCCATCGCCCCGACGACGCGCTGGCGCATGCCGCCCGAGAGCTGGTGGGGAAAGGCGCGCAGCCGCGCGCCCGGCGAGGGGATGCGCACGGAGGCCAGCAGCTCGACGGCGCGCTCGGTGAGCGCGCGGCCGCGCAGGCGATGGTACATGGCGACGGGCTCGCGGACCTGCATGCCGACGGAGAACACCGGGTTGAGCGAGCTCATCGGGTCCTGCAGGATCATGGCGACCTTGCGGCCGCGGATCTGCTGCATCTCCGTGTCGCTCTTGGTCAGCAGGTCTTCGCCGTCGAGCAGGATCTGCCCGCCCACGATGCGGGCCGCCCCGCGCGGCACCAGCCGGACGATGCTCAGGCACGTCATGCTCTTGCCGGAGCCCGACTCGCCGACGATCCCGAGCGTCTCGCCCTCGGCGACCGTGAAGGAGACGCCGTCGACCGCCTTGAGTGTGCCCCACCGGGTGACGATGTGGGTCTGGAGGTCTCTGACGTCGACGACGGCGGGGCCCACGGCAGCGACGGCGCTCAGAGCTGGCGCAGCTTGGGGTCGAGGGTGTCGCGCAGCCAGTCGCCGAGCAGGTTGAACGCCAGCACGACCAGCATGATCGCCAGGCCGGGCAGGAAGGACACCCACCACGCGCTCGTCACGAAGTCGCGGCCCTCGGCGATCATGGAGCCCCAGGCCGGCGTCGGCGGCGGGATACCGGCGCCCAGGAACGACAGGGCGGCCTCCACGATGATGACGTAGCCGACCTGCAGCGTGATCAGCACGACCAGGGTGTTCAGCGTGTTGGGCGCCAGGTGCCGCGTGATGATCCGCCACGCGCCGGCGCCGGCGATCCGCGCCTGGGCGATGAAGTCCAGCTGCATCAGCGTCAGCACCTCGCCGCGGATGACGCGCGCGTAGCGCGCCCACAGGATGACCGAGATGGCGATGACGACGTTGAGGAAGCTCGGCCCCACCGTCACCGCCAGGATCAGCGCGAGCAGGATCACCGGGAACGACAGCGTCGCGTCGGTGATCCGCATGAGTGCGGCGTCCACGCGTCCGCCGTAGTAGCCGGCCACCAGACCCACGGCGGCGCCGACGGAGCTCGCGAGCAGCACGGCGAGGGCGCCGACCGCCAGCGACACGCGGGCGCCGTAGAGGATCCGGGCGAGCATGTCGCGGCCGAGCCGGTCGGTGCCGAGTGGATGCGCCCAGGTTCCACGCTGGTCCCACACGGGCGGCTTGAAGCGGTTGCGCAGCGACTGCGCGTACGGATCGCCGGGGCTGACGAGCGGCGCCAGCGCGGCGGCGGTGACGAACAGGGCGATGATGCCGATCGGGATCCAGGGGACGTGCCGCCCTCGCCCGCGGGCGGGCGCGGCGACGGCCCCCGGCGGGGCGAGCGTGCCGCCGCCCGGCTCAGCCGCCACGGCTCACCGGGCGTACCGGATGCGTGGATCGATGAAGGCGTACAGCAGATCCACGCCGAGGTTGACGACCGCCACGATGGCGGCGGTGGTGAGGACGACGGCCTGGATCACCGGGAAATCGCGCGAGGTGATGCCGTCGTAGGCCAGCCGGCCCAGGCCGGGCCACGCGAACACCGTCTCCACGACGATGGCCGTCGTCACGAGAATCGAAAAATAGATTCCCGCAAACGTGACGACCGGAATCAAGGCGTTCTTCAGCGCGTGCAGCCAGATGACGCGGTACTCGGCCACGCCCTTGATGCGGGCGAGCTTGACGTACTCGGAGTCGAGCACCTCCAGCATGCCGGAGCGGAGCAGGCGCATCAGCCCCGCCACCACGAACCAGCCGAGGGTGAAGCCGGGCAGGACGTAGCTCGTGAAGCCGTCGCTGCCCCCCGCCGGCAGCCATTGCCACCGGCCGGCGACGAACTCGACCAGGATGATGGCGACCCAGAACGACGGCAACGACTGGCCGAGCACCGCGATCACCTGCGCGGCCCGGTCGATGCCGTTGCCCTTGTTGACGGCGGCCAGCACGCCGAGCGGGAACGCCATGGCCAGCGACACCGTCATCGCGAAGACCGCCAGGCGCAGCGAGTTCGGCAGCCGCTCGCGCAGCAGCTCGCTCACGGGGCGGCGGGCGCGGATCGAGGTGCCGAAGTCGCCGGTGACCGCCCGGCCCACGAACGACAGGTACTGCTCGACGTAGGGCCGGTCGAGGCCGAGGTAGCGGCGGGCGTTGGCGTAGTCCTCCTCGGTGGCCGACATGGGCAGGATCATGTGGAGGGGGTCGCCGGTGGTCCTGGCCAGCACGAACACCACGACGGTGAGCAGGGCGAGGGCGATCAGCGACTGCAGCAGTCGGAAGGACACGAAGCGGAGCATGGGTCGCCGCCGGGGGAGCGGGCGGCCGCTCCCCCGGCCGGCGTCGCCTACTTGCTCGCCGCGAGCTGGTCGAGGAAGAGGTCGTACATCACCGCGCCGGGATTCCACTTGCCCAGGGTCTTGGACGTTGCGTAGGGCGAGTGGACGTAGACCACCGGCACGCCGTAGTGCTCGCTGCGCAGGCGCGTGAAGATGTTGCGCATCAGCGCGTTGATCTTGTCCCGGTCGGTCTGGCGCAGGATCTGGGCGATCATGCCGTCGATCTCGGCGTCGTTGACCGTGTCGTTCAGCTTGGACGGTGTGTAGGCCTGCTTCTCCAGCAGGGCGAAGGTGCCGATCCAGTCACGGTTGGCGACATTGTAGTAGCCGACCGCCTCCGGGGCCTTGCGGTCCACCCACAGCTTCCGGAACGCCGGGTAGTCGACGGGGATCAGCTTGGGCTTGACGCCGATCTTCTCCCAGTAGCCGGCGATGGCCTCGGCGAACGCCTTGCCCTCGGCGAACCCGGGGAGCTGGAACGCGTACATGTCGAGCGGGAACCCGTTGGCGTGGCCCGCCTCGGCGAGCAGCCGCTTGGCCCGCGCCGGGTCGTACGCGTACTGCATGTCCGGCGTCGGCTTGAAGCCGATGTCCTTGAACGACCACGACAGGCCCATCGGGATGGCGGCCGGCTCGGCGAAGCCAGCGAAGATCGACTGCGCGACCTCGTTGCGGTCGATGGCCAGGTTCAGCGCCTC
>JBGPZN010000239.1:0-5620 GCA_041493815.1 Methylomirabilia bacterium | reverse complement strand
GGGGCGACGCTGGTGTCCCTGGCGTTCATCCTGCCGTCGTTCGTCATGACGCTGGCGATCAGCTGGGCGTACGTCCGCTTCGGCGGGCTGTCGTGGATGCAGGCGGCGTTCTACGGGGTGGGCGCGACCGTGATCGGCATCATCACGCTGGCCGCCTACAAGCTCGCCAGGCTGACGATCGCGAAGGACAAGCTGCAGTGGGTCATCTTCGCGGTGATGGCGATCGTCACCGCGTGGACGGAGTCGGAGATCCTCTGGCTCTTCCTGCTGTCCGGCGTCGTCGCGATCGTCGTCCAGTCGCCGCCGGCCTGGCTGCGGCGCTCCGCCCCGGCGTGCCTGGCGGTGGCGGTGACGCCCGATCTTCTCGTCCAGATCCTCTGGTTCTTCACGAAGGCGGGCGCGTTCATCTTCGGCAGCGGCATGGCCATCGTCCCGTTCCTCTACGGCGGCGTCGTCCAGGAGTACGGGTGGCTGAACGACCAGCAGTTCCTCGACGCCGTCGCCGTGGCCATGCTCACGCCGGGGCCGATCGTCATCACGGTGGCGTTCATCGGCTACCTCGTGGCCAGCTTCCCCGGCGCCGTGGTGGCGGCGGTCGGCGTGTTCCTGCCCGTCTACCTGTTCGTCGTCATCCCGTTCCCGTGGTTCGATCGCATCAGCGGCAACCGGCAGGTGAAGGCCTTCGTGGGCGGCGTCACCGCCGCCGCATCCGGCGCGATCGCCGGCGCCTGCTTCGTCCTCGCCCGGCGCGCCTTCATCGACGTGCCCACGGTGCTGATCGGTGTCGCCGCGCTCGCCGTGACGTGGCGATTCAAGATCCCGGAACCCCTGCTCATCGCGGCCGGCGCCGCGGCGGGCCTGATCATCTTCGCCCTGCGATAGGAGAACCGATCATGAAATGGATCACTCGTGAGCGCGCGCGTGTCGACCGCATCGCCTGTCCGTGGCTGATCACCCGCTTCATCGACCCCAAGCCGGAGTTCCTGTTTGTGCCCGCCCGCGAGGTGCGGGCCGCCGCCCAGCGCGAGGGCGCGATCCCCTACGACGTCCCCGACGTCGAGCTGGGTCACCGCGGCCCGCGCTGCTCGTTCGACGCCTTCGTCGAGCGCTACGAGCTCGACCACCCGGCGCTGGCCCAGCTCACCCTCATCGTGCGTGGCGCCGACACCGACGACCGCGGCCTCGTGCCCGAGGCGGCCGGCCTCTACGCCGCCGCCACCGGCTTTCAGGCGATCAGCCGGGACGATCACGACAACATGGCCCACCAGTTCCCGATGTACGACGCGCTCTACGCGTACTGCCAGTCGCAGACGGCCACCGCCCCGCCACGCCGGCGCGTGCTGTTCGTGTGCCTGCACGGCGCCGCCAAGAGCGTGGTCGCCGCCGCGCACTTCCGCCGGCTGGCCAGCGCGCGCGGGCTCGCCGCTGACGCCGTCTCGGCCGGCACCGAGCCGGATGCCGAGCTGACGCCGGCGGCCGTCCAGGGCCTGGCCGGCGACGGCCTCACCGCGCGGCCGAGTCGGCCACGCCCGGTGACGCTCTACGATCTCGGCGCCGCCACGCGCGTCGTGAGCTTCGGCTGCGAGGTGGACTCGGCGGCGGTGGAGCGCTGGGACGACGTGCCGGCCGTGAGCGAGGGCTACGCGGCCGCCCGTGACCGCATCGCCACGAGGGTGGAACGCCTGGTGTCCGAGCTCGCGGGCCGGTAACGAGGGTGCTCCGACATCTCGGTTTCGTCGAGCTGCCCGCCCACGCGCGGGCGGGCGGCTTCGACCACGCCGCCGTGCACGGCCCGAGGGGGCGCCTCTACGTGGCCCACACGGCCAACGACGCCGTCGACGTCGTCGATCTGGCGGCGCTGAAGCACGTCGGCTCGATCCCCGGCCTGACCGCGGTGGCGGGCACGCTCGTCGCCGAGGCGTCCGACCTCGTGTTCACGTCGAATCGCGGCGAGAACACCGTGGGCGTCTTCAGTCCCACCGACGACACGCGCGTCGAGAAGATTCCGGTCGGTATCCGGCCCAACGGCCTCGCCTACGATCCCGGCCGTGGTCGACTCCTGGTCGCCCACGTCGGCGATCCCGCCCTCGCCGGCTCGTGCACCGTGTCGGTGATCGACGTCCCGCGCCGGCGGCGGATCGCCGACCTGCCGGTGCCCGGCCGCACCCGCTGGGCGGTGTTCGATCCGCCGGCCGACGCGTTCCACGTGAACGTCGCCGACCCGCCGCAGATCCTCGTCGTGGGCGCCGGCGATCCCGTCACCGTGCGCCGCGTGGTTCACGGGCCCGGGGCCGGGCCCCACGGGCTGGACATCGACGTCGCGCGCCGGCGGCTCTTCTGCGCCTGCGACGACGCGACCCTGGTCGAGCTGGACGCCGACACCGGCGAGGTCGTTGCCGTGGAGCCGATCGCCGGCGTCCCCGACGTCGTCTTCTTCAACGCCGCGCTCCGGCGGCTGTACGTGGCCGTCGGCGCTCCCGGCGTGATCGAGGTGTTCGACACCGCTCCGCTCCGCCGCCACCAGAGCGTGCCGACCGAGGAGGGCGCCCACACGCTGGCCTTCGATCCCGCCCGCCAGCTCGTCGTCGCCTTCCTCCCCCGGACGCATCGGGCGGCGATCTACGTCGATCGGGCGTGACCGCGGGCGGGCCACCGAGGCCACGGGGTCACAGCTGCAGCACCACGATGCCGGCGACGGCCACCAGCGCGCCGAGGACCGTCCACACCGACACGCGCTCGCCCAGGAAGATCACGCCGAGCGGGAGCGCGAACAGCGGCGCGGTCGCGGACAGCACCGAGCCGATCGCCACGCCGGCGTACTTGAGGCTGGCCACGAAGAGCACCGAGCTGGCCGCGGTGATCAGGCTCAGCACGCCGATGCGCACCAGCGGGCCGCGCCCCGCCTCGCGCAGCGCCGTTCCCGCCCCGCGCGTCCACGGCGTGAGCCAGAGCAGCGCCGAGGCCAGCGGCAGCCGGATCGCCTGGGCGGTCAGCGGCTCGATCTCCTGCAGCGGCGTCTTCATCATCACGGTGGACACCGCCCACGCCACCGAGGCCACCACCGCGGTCCACACGCCGAACCACATCCGCTCCGGCCGGGCCTCCGAGCGCACGCCGACGATCAGTGCCACGCCGCCGAGCGTCAGCAGCGCACCGGCCGCGATCGGGGTCGTGATCCGCTCGCCATACAGCGCGGCGGCCAGGACGGCGGCGCCGATCGGATAGGTCGTCGCGATCGTCATCGCCCGTCCGAGGCCGATGGCCCGCGTGCTCTCGAAGAATACGGTGTCGCCGATGCCGATGGCCGCGACGATCGAGACCACCAGGACGGCGAACGTCGTGGCGGACATTGCCACGAGCACCGCGGGACCGTCGATCGCCACCACGCAGACCAGCAGCAGCGCGCCGGCGAGGCCTGAGCGGACGGCGTTGATGGTGACCGAGCCGTAGTGGGGCATCAGCATGCGCGCCAGCAGGCTCGTGATCGACCAGGCGAGCGCGGCACCCAGGGCGCACAGGGCGCCGAAGGCAGGATCGGAGAGCACCCGAGTGTTCTACCACTCCCGACGTCAACGGCTGAGGTATTGTGTCGGCATCGCCGACACTGGTTTGATCCTCGCGTGCATGGGTTGCTGCTGCGGTCACCCCGACCGCGGCGGGCCGAAGACCCTTCCCGGGACGCTCAAGCGCCAGATGCGCCGCGCCTTCCGCGAGGCGCGTGTGGACGGCCTGCGCCTGGCCTTCACCGACTGCCTGGGGCCCTGCAGCGAAGCCAACGTGATCTTCCTCTACGTGCACGGCCGGCCGTTCTGGCTGCGCCGGGTCAACAGCGTGGGGGATTTCAGCGCGCTGCTGGCGTGGGCCGCGGAGACGGCGGCCGGCGGGCCCACGCCGCTGCCGCGAGCACTGGCCCGTCACGCGTTCGCGTGGACGGGCGGCGGCCCCGGCCCCATCCCGCCGGTCGCCGAATGAGACGCCGCGCGGCGGTCCTGACTCTGCTGCTCGCCGCGGCCACCGGCTGCGCCGAGCTGCGCGCGCGCTTCCCCGGGCCCGACGTGCTGTTCATCGCCACGCCCGAGGCTGTGAGCGTGGAGATGCTGCGGCTGGCGGCGGTGACCGCGCGGGACGTGGTGTTCGACCTCGGCAGCGGCGACGGCCGCGTCGTGGTGGCGGCCGCCCGCGATTTCGGCGCGCGTGGCGTCGGCGTGGAGATCGACGCCGACCTCGTGAAGACCAGCCGCGACACCGCCTTCGGCGCCGGCGTCACCGAGCGGACGCGCTTTCTGTGGCAGGACCTGTTCGTGACCGACCTGCACGAGGCGACGGTCGTCACGCTCTACCTGCGCGACGACGTGAACCTCCGGCTGCGTCCCAAGTTGCTGGGGGAGCTCGCGCCCGGCAGCCGCGTCGTCTCCCACGACTTCGACATGGGCGACTGGAAGCCCGACCGCGTGCAGCGCGTGCGCGGCCCCAATCGCAATCACACGCTCTATCTGTGGCTGATCCCGGCCAGCGTCGCCGGTGTGTGGCGCACGCGGCTGGGCGAGCGCGAGGCCGTGCTGAACCTCACCCAGCGCTATCAGACGCTGGGGGGCACGCTCTCGCTCGACGGGCGCGAGCTGGCGATCAGCGAGGGGCGGATGGCCGGTGACCAGATCAGCCTCACGGCCGGCGGGCTCGTCCTCAGCGGGCGCGTGAGCGGCGACGCGATCGAGGGCCGGGGGGGCGAGCCCGCCGACGCGACCCCGTCCGCCTGGACGTCCCGCCGCATCCGCTGACGCCGGGGCGGCTCAGCGCCCGCCGGAGCGGGACAGACGCAGGGCCAGCAGCGCAGGCGCAGGCGGTCGTTCTCGATCGCGAGCTTTCGCGTAGGATGGGGCGCTGGAGGGTCCACGATGGACTACAGTCAGTACCAGCACCTCACGTTCGAGCGCAAGCCGCATGGCGTGGTGCTGATCACGATCAACCGCCCCGAGGTCCTGAACGCCACCAACGACCGGCTGCACTGGGAGCTGACGCAGATCTGGCTCACCCTCGACGCCGACGACGCCGCCCGGGTGGCGGTGGTGACCGGCGCCGGCCGCGCGTTCTCGGCCGGCGGCGATCTGGACATGGTCGAGGCCAACGCCCGCGATCCCAAGCGGCTGGCCCGCATCATGCGAGAGGCCTCTGACCTCGTCTACAACATGATCAACCTCGACAAGCCGATCGTCTCGGCGATCAACGGCGTCGCGGTCGGCGCCGGGCTCGTGGTGGCGCTGCTGGCCGACATCAGCGTCATGGCCGAGGGCGCGCGCTTCACCGACGGCCACACCAAGCTCGGCGTGGTGGCCGGCGATCACGCCGCCATCCTGTGGCCGCTGCTGTGCGGCATGGCCAAGGCGAAGTACTACCTGCTGACCTCGGACTTCATCGACGGCAAGGAGGCCGAGCGCATCGGCCTCGTCAGCCTCTGCGTCCCCGCCGACCAGCTCTTGCCGCGAGCACTGGAGGTCGCCGACAAGCTGGCCCTGGGCAGCCAGCAGGCCATCCGCTGGACGAAGCGCAGCCTCAACAACTGGCTGCGCATGGCCGGGCCCATCTTCGATCAGTCGATCGCGCTCGAGATGCTGACCTTCAT
>JBGPZN010000522.1:0-2624 GCA_041493815.1 Methylomirabilia bacterium | reverse complement strand
CGAGCCGACCGCCGGCATGAGCCCCGAGGAGACCGACGAGACGATGCGGCTCATCCGCGAGCTGGCGGCCGGCCGCACCGTGATCCTCGTCGAGCACAAGATGAAGGTCGTGATGAAGATCTCCGACCGGATCACCGTGCTCCACCAGGGGCAGGTGCTGGCCGACGGCACGCCCGAGGAGATACGCGCCAACGACCGCGTCCAGCGGACGTACCTTGGCGCGATCCGCTAGTCTCGCGCGTCCGCCGTTCACGGCGTCGTCGCGCGGCGCCGGCGGGGCGGGCATGCGGTGGGGGCGCTGCTACCACGAGGCGGCAGGCCGGTTCGAATCGGCCTTGGCTGGGCTCCACCTCACGGGGGGCGCACGGTAACGGATGACGGGAACGGGTCTCAGCGCCCCCACCGCATACCCGCCCCGCCGGCGCCGCGCGACGGTCAGGATGAATGGCTGACTCGGAGACTCGATGGCGATCTTGACAGTCGAGGATGTGCATACCTATTACGGGGAGGCGCACATCCTTCAGGGGGTGTCGTTGCGGCTGGAGGAGGGGGAGGTCGTCACGCTCATTGGGCGCAACGGGGCGGGGAAGACCACGACGTTGCGGTCGATCATGAGCATTGCGCGGCCCAGCCGGGGGCGCGTCACGCTGCGCGGCGCTGATGTCACGCGGCTGCCGACGCACGAGATCGTCCGGCGCGGCATCGCCTGGGTGCCGGAGGAGCGGCGGATCCTGCCGAACCTCACGGTGCTGGAGAATCTGCGGCTCGGCATGCTGGGCCGGCGGGGCGGCGGGGCCGACGGCGCGCTCGACGAGGTCTTCGACTACTTCCCGCGGCTGCGCGAGCGCGTGGAGCAGCGCGGGCAGTTCCTCTCGGGCGGCGAGCAGCAGATGCTCGCCATCGCGCGGGGGCTGGTGGCACGACCCTCGGTCATGCTCGTCGACGAGCCCACGGAGGGGCTGGCGCCGATGATCGTGCAGAACCTGACCGAGATCCTGGCTCGCATCAACCGGCGGGGCACGACGCTGCTGCTGGTGGAGCAAACGCTGGAGGTGGCGATGGCGCTCTCCCACCGGCTCTACGTCATGGACCAGGGGCGGATCCAGTTCGAGGGCACTCCGGATGCGCTTCGCCGCGATCCCACCATCCAGCAGCGGTTCCTGGAGGTGTAGCGGTTGGCGCGAGCCGGGGGACCGGCGAGCTGGACGACCGGGATGCGGGAGGTGGGGCCGCGGGTCTTCGCCTACGTGCAGGCCACCGGCGAGACCGGGATCTCGAACGCGGGACTGATCGTCGGCGCCGACGGCGCGACGGCGGTCGACGCGCTGATGGTGCCCTCGATGACGCGCCGGCTGGTGGCGGCGATCAAGCGGACTACCCGAAAGAAGATCGGCGCGCTCGTCAACACCCACCACCACCTTGACCACACCGGCGGCAATCGCTTCTTCCGGGGCGCCACCATCGTCGCCACGGAGAAGTGCCGCGCCGCGCTGGCCCCCGGCTTCCCGCCGCTGCCGCTGCTGCAGCGGTTCATGCCGGCCTTCGCCCGCGAGTTCCCGCTGCTGAAGCTGCGGCTGCCGACGGTGACGTTCGAGGACCGCCTGGTGATCCACGACGGCGAGCGCGAGATCCACCTGTGGCACCCCGGCCAGCCGGCCCACACCGCGGGCGACGCCACCGTGTTCCTGCCGAAGGAGCGCGTGCTGTTCGCCGGAGACCTCGCCTTCCACTACGTGACGCCGCTGGCCTTCCAGGGCCACGTCGGCAACTGGATCAGGGCCGCCGACCGTGTGCTGGAGTTCGAGGCGGACGTGATCGTGCCGGGGCATGGCCCGATCGGGACGAAGCAGGACGTGCGGCTCATGCGGGACTATCTGGCGCTCGTGCGGCGGGAGGCGAAGACGCGCTTCGACGCCGGGCTGTCGGCGGAGGCGGCGGCGTCCGACATCAAGCTCGGCGCCTACGCGTCGTGGCGGGAGGCCGAGCGGATCCTGCCCAACGTCATGCGCTGCTACCAGGAGTTCCGCAACGAGACGGACCGCGACATGGACATCGCCCGGATGCTCGACGGCATGCAGGCCCTGCGCGGCCGCCCGGTAGACCACACCTGCTTGTGAGCTGGCGGCGGGCCGGCCGCTCACCCGCGGCGTCCGCGTCGCCGTGCTCGCGGTGCTGGCCGCCGCCGCCGTGGCCTCTAGCCTAGCTCAGGCCCCCGCGGCGTCGAAGGCCGAGCGCACGTGGCGGATGTCGAGCGCGCCGCGCGCGCCCTCCAGCCGGCGTCAGGAGACGGCGGCCAGGCCGGCGCGCTCGAGGGCGTGGGCCGCCGCCGTCTCCGCCGCCTGACCGAGACTCCGCCGACTGCCGGCATGACGGCGAGGGTCGCCGCGGACCGCATCGCCGGCAATGCCCAATCTTCGAGACAGCGGCTGCCGGCCGCGAGCCCGTGCCTCGACGTGACCCGGCTCAGCCGGGCTTCGATCTATGGCTCGACCGTTACGGTGCCGACCGCGACGCGACAGTTGTTGGCTTCGTTGGCCTCGACGACCTGGGCGGTGTCATCGGCGCAGGCGAGGAGGAAGTACGTGGCCGTGGCCGTGCCCACGGGGATGGTAGCCAGGGCGGTG
>JBGPZN010000610.1:0-2203 GCA_041493815.1 Methylomirabilia bacterium | reverse complement strand
GGCGCCGTAGGGGACGGCGACGGTCGCCTCGAGCACCGCGCGCTGGAAGTCGCTGCGCGCCCCGCGCAGATCGAGCGGCCACTCCAGGCGCGTGCGGCGGCCGCCGAGGTAGTCGAGCAGCTCGCCCTGCAGCCGCTCGAGGTCGGCGCCGTCTTCCCGCGGCTCGACACCGGCCATCCGGAACAGCCGCGAGCCGGCGACGCCGTCGTGCCCGAGGTACTCGACGAGCGCCACGCCGTGCTCGGAGCGGGCGAGGAGGATCGGACCCAGCGGCGACGGGAAGACGCGATAGCCCACCAGCCGCGTCTTGAGATCGGCCAGGCGGGCGATCAGGCGCTGGCGGGCCGCCTCGAGGTCGCCGGCCGGCGGCGCGATGGAGCGGAGCGAGCCGACCGTGGCGTCGATCGCGCGATAGCGCGCGAAGTCGTCGCGGCACGGCGGGCAGCCGGCCACGTGGACGGCGACGCGCTCGGCCGACGGCGGCGTGGCCTCGCCCGTCGCGGCGGCGATGAGATCGGGCTCGATCGCGACACACACTCTCGGCTTGCTGGTCATCGGGTGGGCTCCGTCTGGGGCAGGGCGTGGCCGTTGAGCGTCGTGCGGATCTTGCGCAGCGCCTGGAAGACGTGGGCGCGGGCGCTCTCCGGCGAGCACTCGAGGCTCTGCCCGATCGCCTCGTAGTCGAGCTCGTGCAGCTTGCGCAGGGTGAAGGCCAGCCGCTGCTTGAGCGGCAGTCGGCCGATCGCCGCCTGCGTCAGCGTCCGCATCTCGTCGGCCATGGCCTCCTCCTCGGGTCCGTCGAGGTCCAGGCCGGGCCGGGTGGCGCGCACGGTGGCGTGGGCGGCCTGCCGGCGTCGCTCCGAGCGCACGTGGTTGCGATAGACGTTGGTGGCGATCGTGAACAGCCACGCGCGGACGTTAGCCTCCGGCGTCAGCCGCGGCCACGCCCGGTAGGCGCGCAGGAAGGTCTCCTGCGACAGGTCGTCGGCCTCGGCGGCCCGCCAGGCGAGCCGGCGCAGGTAGCGGAAGATCTCGCCATGATGCGTCGCCACGACCGCGTCGAAGACAGGCTCCTCCATCGCCCTATGAAACACCAATCCGGGGCCGATGTGAAAGGCGCCGGCGTGCGGACGCCGCGCCGTCCGCCAAACCCGTGTCGTCGTTGGCGTCACGCCGTGGCAGGGAAGGTGGAATCCGCCACCTGGCCCGTCGCGATTGACCGCGCCGCCTCTCTCCTGCGACCATCCGGGCAGACCGGACACGGCGGAGAGGAGCGGCAGCCATGGCCACCGTGGTGGTGCGGGGTGCGGCAACGGGATTCGCGCAGGAGATCGTCGTCGATCGACACCGCCTGGCGGCTGACGAGCCCGAGGCCGCCGGCGGGACCGACACCGGACCCTCGCCCTACGACTACCTGCTCGTCGCGCTGGGAGCGTGAACGTCGATGACGCTCGCGCTGTATGCGCGACGCAAGCAGTGGCCGCTCGAGGCGGTCGAGGTGCGCCTGCACCACTCCAGGATCCACGCCGCCGACTGCGCCGAGTGCGAGACGAAGGAGGGCCGGCTGGACCGGATCGACAGCGAGATCGCGCTCACGGGCGCTCTCGACGGCGACCAGCGGGCCCGCCTGCTGGAGATCGCCGGCAAGTGCCCGGTCCATCGCACGCTCACCTCCGAGATCAACATCCGGAGCCGGCTCGCCTGAGGACCCCATGATCGATCCCATCACCGTGTCCGTGCTGACCCACCGCTTCGAGGCCATCGTGCAGGAGATGGGCGAGGCGATGCTGCGCACCGCCTACTCGCAGATCCTCAACTCCAGCCGCGATTTCTCCACGGCCATCTGCGACACCCAGGCGCGCCTGGTCGCGCAGGCCGAGCACGTGCCGATCCACGTGGGCGCCGTGCCGTGGGCGGTGGAATCGGTGCGCGACGCGTTCGCCGGCCGCGTCCGCCCCGGCGACGTGTTCCTGCTCAACGATCCCTATCACGGCAATAACCATCTGCCCGACCTCACCGCGTTCGTGCCGGTCTTCGTGGAGGGCGAGGTCGCGTTCTGGTCGGTGAACCGCGCGCATCAGAGTGACATCGGCGGCTCGACCCACGGCGCCTACAACCCCGGCGCCACCGAGATCTGGCAGGAGGGCATCCGCATCACGCCGCTCAAGCTCTACGACGCCGGCGAGCTGCGCGACGACGTGCT
>JBGPZN010000230.1:0-5751 GCA_041493815.1 Methylomirabilia bacterium | reverse complement strand
TCTCGGCGGCGCGCTCGAGAATGCGACGCAAGCGCGGGCAATCGCGGTCGAGTCCGGGGACATTCGCTCCCACGTGTCGAGCAACGTCGTGCTGGCGCGGGCGCGGTACGCTCGCGGCGAGTATCGCGAGGCGCTGGCGGCTGTCCGGGAGAACGACGCGCTGGTTGGCGGAGCGGTCCCCCGGCCGGTGCGTGCCAACGTCTCGTTCTCGCGAATCTGGGGCGTCCTGGCCCTCGCGGAGCTGGGGCAGTTCGCCGAGGCGGTCGCTCGCGCTGACGAGGCGCTGCGCCTGTCGGCGGTCGAGTTCGGCCGCCACGCCGAGGTCTGGGCCCACCTCGGCGTCGGTCGGCTCTATCTCGTGAAGGGCGACCTCGCACGGGCGATCGAGGTGCTCGAGCGCGGGTTGCCGCTCTGCGAGGCCGGGGGCGACCTCGCGGTGTACTTCTCGCGGACGGCCGCCTCCCTCGGCGGCGCCTACGCCTTGGCCGGGCGGCTCCCCGAGGCTGTCTCGCTCCTGGAGCGTGCAGATCGGCACGGCGAGTCGATCGCGTTCGCCTACGGCCACGCCCTCGTCATCACGACCCTGGCCGAGGCGCGGCTGCTGGCGGGGGATGTTGCGCGCGCGAGCGTCGAGGCCGCGCGCGCGCTCGCCCTGAGCCGTGACCCTGGCCAGCGAGGGTGGGAGGCGTGGACCCTGCGCCTGCAGGGCGAGATCGCCGCGCGCCGCGAGCCTGCGGATGTGAGCGGCGCCGAGCGACACTTCCGCGACGCGATGGCGCTGGCCGACGAGCGGGGCATGCGGCCGCTGCTGGCGCACTGCCAGCTCGGCCTCGGCGACATGGCTCGAGCGGCGGGTGATGCTGAGCGCGCCCGCACGCAGCTCGGCGCCGCGCTCGCCGAGTACCGCGCGATGGAGATGCCCTACTGGATGACGCGGGCCGCGGCGCTGTCAACGCCGAGAATCGGATACACTGGCATGAAACGCGAATGACGTTCGTCAGCCACGTCGAGTGCACGGTGTGCGGCCATCGCCACGACGTCAAGCGCACCGTCACGGTCTGTGAGAAGTGCGGCCAGATGCTGGCCGTGCGCTACGACCTCGAGCGGGTGAAGGGCGCGGTCACCAAGGACGCGCTGCGCGCGCGGCCGCCCGGCATGTACCGGTTCCGCGAGCTGACGCCGCTCGACGACCGCGAGGAGCCGGTCACGCTCGGTGAAGGCGGCACGCCGCTGCTCCCGTTGCCGCGGCTGGCCGCCCACCTCGGCCTGCGGCACGTGTGGGGCAAGGACGAAGGCCAGAATCCCACCGGCTCCTTCAAGGCCCGCGGGCTCGGCATGGCGATCACCCGGGCGCGCACGCTCGGCGCGCGCGGCTTCGTCATCCCGTCGGCGGGCAACGCGGGCGGCGCGGCGGCGGTCTACGCCGCGGCCTGCGGGCTGCCCTGCGCGGTGATCGTGCCGCGCGGCACGCCGCCGGCCGCCATCGCCGAGGCCGCGATCGCCGGCGCCCACGTCTTTACCGTCGAAGGCTCCATCGCCACCGCCGGCAAGATCGTCGCCGGGGTGGCGCCGGAGCTCGGCTGGTTCGATCTCTCCACGCTGAAGGAGCCCTACCGGCTCGAGGGCAAGAAGACGATGGGGCTCGAGCTGGCCGAGCAGCTCGGCTGGACGCTGCCCGACGTCCTGCTCTATCCGACCGGCGGCGGCACCGGCCTGGTTGGCATTCCCAAGGGCTTCGACGAGCTGCGGCAGATGGGATGGGTCACCGGCCGCACGCGCTTCGTCGCCGTGCAAGCCGACGGCTGCGCGCCCGTGGTCAAGGCGTTCCACTCCGGCGCCGAGACGACGGCCGCGTGGGAGAACCCGACCACCCACGCCGCCGGCCTGCGGGTGCCCTCCCCGTTCGCCGGCCGCCAGATGCTGCGCATCCTGCGCGAGTCGGGCGGCGACGCCATCGCGGTGAGCGAGCGGGCCATCGTCGAGGCCCAGCACCTGCTGGCCCGCCTGGAAGGGATCTGGACCTCGCCCGAGGGCGCGGCCCTCATCGCCGCGCTCACCGTCATGAAGGACAAGGGCGACGTGACGGCCGACGCCCGCATCGTCATCATGCTCACGGGGGCGGGCATCAAGTACGCGCCCCCCGAGATGCCGACCCCGATCGATCTGCGCGGCGGCGACGAGGAGATTCGGGCGCACGTGAGGCGCGCGCTCGGGGCTTAACCCGGTCCCCGTTCAGTGGTAGCATGCCCCCCACCGTATCGTCCTTCGAGGAGGTCGGGGCAATGGCACTCGAAACCGGGAAGATCCGCAACGTCGGTGTCGTGGGTCACGGAGGCGTGGGCAAGACCTCGCTGGTGGAGTCCCTGCTCTTCACCGCAGGCGCGGTGACCCGCCTCGGGAAGGTCGACGACGGCAGCACCACCACGGACTTCGATCCCGACGAGGTCAAGCGCAAGATCTCGATCAACACCTCGATCGCCTACTGCGACTTCAAGGGTCATCGCGTCAACCTCGTCGACACCCCCGGCTACGGCGATTTCATCGCCGACGCGCGCGCGGGCCTGCGGGTGGTGGAGGCGGCGGTGGTGGTGGTCGACGCGGTGGCCGGCGTGCAGGTGCAGACCGAGAAGGTCTGGAAGTTCGCCAGCGAGTTCGAGCTGCCGCGCGCCATCGTCGTCAACCGGCTCGACCGCGAGCGCTCGGACTTCTTCCGCACGCTGGAATCACTGACCCGCCGGCTCAAGGGCCGTGTCGTGCCGGTCCACATTCCCGTCGGCGAGGAGAGCGGCTTCCGTGGCTTCGTGGACCTGGTGACCCAGCGGGCGACGCTCTACACCGACGGCAAGCCCACCGACGCCGCGATTCCCGCCGAGGCGGCGGACCGCGTGAAGGAGTGGCGCGAGAAGCTGGTGGAGGCGGCGGCGGAGACCGACGACGACCTGCTGGCCAAGTACCTGGAGGAAGGCTCGCTGGACGAGGCCGAGATGATCAAGGCGCTGCGGGCCGGCATCAGCCAGGGCAAGATCGTGCCGGTCCTGTGCGCGGCGGCCACCAAGGGCATCGGCAGCCAGGCGCTGCTGGACCTCATCGTCCACGAGTTCCCGTCGCCGCTCGACTGCGGCGAGGTCGGCGGCACCGACCTCAAGGCCAAGCAGGCCGGCACGCGCGCCCCCGACGCCAAGGCGCCGGTCGCCGCGCTCGTGTTCAAGACGCTGTCCGACCCGCACATCGGCAAGCTGTCGCTCTTCCGCGTGTACTCGGGCACGGTGCGCGCCGACTCCACGCTGCTCAATCCCACGCGCGGCGCCAGGGAGCGCATGGGGCACGTCTCGTGGCTGCAGGGCAAGACGCAGAAGAACGTCGAGGCGCTCGGCCCCGGCGAGATCGGCGTGGCCCAGAAGCTGAAGGAGACCCAGACGGGCGACACGCTGGGCGACGAGGCGCATCCCTTCGAGCTGCCGCGGATCACGTTCCCGGAGCCGGCCATCAACTTCGCCGTCCAGCCCAAGAGTCGCGGCGACGAGGACAAGATCTCCCTGGCGCTGGCCCGCATCGCCGAGGAGGACCCGACCGTCCACCACCACTTCGATCCGGAGACCAAGCAGCTGTTGATCTCGGGGGTCGGCAGCCTCCACGTCGAGATGACGGTGGAGCGCATGAAGCGCAAGTACAACGTCGACGTCTCGCTGCTGCCCCCGCGCATCCCCTACAAGGAGACGGTCAAGGGGCGCGCCGAGGGGCAGGGCAAGTACAAGAAGCAGACGGGCGGACGCGGACAGTACGGCGACACCTGGCTGCGCGTGGAGCCGCTGGCCCGCGGAAGCGGCTTCGAGTTCGTCGACGACATCTTCGGGGGCTCCGTGCCCCGCAACTTCATCCCCTCGGTGGAGAAGGGCGTCCGCGAGTGCATGAGGAAGGGCATCCTGGCCGGCTACCCGATCGTGGACCTCAAGGTCTCGCTCTACGACGGCTCCTACCACGACGTCGACTCCTCCGACATGGCCTTCCAGATCGCCGCGTCGATCGGCCTGCAGAAGGTCTTCATGGACGCCCATCCGATCTTGCTGGAGCCCCTCGTGAACGTGGAGGTCACCACGCCGGCCGAGGTCGCCGGCGACATCATCGGCGACATGAACTCGCGGCGCGGGCGCATTGTCGGGATGGAGCCCAGCGGCGAGACGGCGGTGGTGCGGGCCTCCGTGCCGATGGCCGAGATGCTGACCTACGAGTCGAGCCTGCGCTCCATGACCGGCGGCCGCGGCGGCTACGCGATGGAGTTCTCGCACTACGAAGAGGTCCCGGCCTTCCTGGCCGACAAGATCGTCAAGGAGGTCAAGGCCGAGAAGGAGAAGGCCGAGAAGCACTGAAAGCCGCTGGCGTAGAATAGGACGCCATGATCTTCCAGCAGGTCATCAACGAGGACTCCGGCTGCCTGTCCTACCTGATCGGGTGCGGCGACGCCGGGCAGGCGGTCGTCGTCGACCCCGGGCGCGACCGCGTCAACGAGTATCTGCGGTTCGCACGCAAGAAGGGGCTGCGCATCGCCCACATCCTCGAGACCCATACGCACGCCGATCACATCTCCGGCAACCGTGACCTGGCCGCCGCCACCAAGGCGCCGATCCACGTCCACCAGTCGGCTGGCGTCGCCTTCGACCACGAGGACCTGCGCGACGGCTCCACCCTCCGCGTCGGCAACGTCGAGCTCCGTGTGGCCCACACGCCGGGGCACACGCCCGATTCCATCTCGGTGTTCGTGATCGACCACTCGCGCGGCCCCGAGCCGTGGTTCGTGCTGACCGGCGACCTGCTGTTCGTCGGCTCGGTTGGGCGCCCCGACCTCGGCGGCGCCACCGCGGCCGAGGACATCTTCGAGAGCCTGCGGCGCGTGCTGCGGCCGCTGGACGACCTCGTCGAGGTCTATCCGGCCCACGGCGCCGGCTCGTCGTGCGGCAAGGCGATGTCGGCCAAGGCGGGCTCGACGATCGGCTTCGAGCGGCGGTTCAACCCGGCGTTCCGCTACGACGACAAGCGCGCGTTCGTGGACTTCATCATGGCCGGCATCCCACCCAAGCCGGCGGCCTTCGACCGGATCGTCGCCAAGAACAAGGGGCTCGTCGCCCTGGCGGCGGCCAAGCCGCGCCCGTACTCGGCGCGGGAGGCGCGGGAGGCCATCGCCCAGGGCGCGTTCGTGCTCGACCTGCGCGAGGTCGCCGACTTCGGCGAGGGCCACGTGCCTGGCGCCCTGAACGTGTGGATCGACGGCCCGCAGTTCGCCGAGCGCGTGGCCGGCATGGCGCCGGTCGGCGCGCCGATGCTCCTGATGGGCGCGCCCTCCGACGTCGAGCGTGCGGTCACGACGCTGTCGCGCGTGGGGGTGGACGACATCGTCGGGTTCCTGCAGTGGGGCATGGTCGAGTGGCGAAGCGAAGGCCTGCCGGTCGAGACGGTGCCGCAGATCACCGTCCACGACCTGGCCGCGTGGCTCGAGGAGGGGCGTGACGTCGCCGTGATCGACGTGCGCGAGCTGTCCGAGTGGGACGATGGCCACATCGAGGAAGCGATGCACCTGCCGATGTTCGAGGCGGTCACGCGTCGCGCGGAGGTTCCCGACCGCCGGCCCAAGGCCGTGCTGTGCGCGGGGGGCCTTCGCTCGAGCACGGTGATCGGCGCCCTGCAGCGCCACGGCCTCGGCGGGTTCCACAACGTCACCGGCGGCATGTCGGCCTGGGTGAAGGCCGGCTACAGCAT
>JBGPZN010000083.1:0-10249 GCA_041493815.1 Methylomirabilia bacterium | reverse complement strand
CGTCGGCCCCCGCCTGGGTCGGATTGGCGACCGGCACCCGCCGCCCTACGCGAATGATCTCGTAGCCGTAGTCCCACCACGCCATCACGGTGTAGGCCGGCCGCAGCGTCTGGCCGGGACGGTACTGGGCGTAGTAGTAGTCGCCGTCGGGAAACGGCTCGGGCGTGTGACGACGCAGCCACTCGAGCGAGGCGCGGTAGCCGTCACTGAGGCCGAGGTTGTTGCTCGCCATCGGATGCGCGATCAGCGCGCTGGGCACGAACACGACGGCGACGACGGCGGTCACCGCCGCGATCCGCCGCACGAGCGGCCAGCGGCCACGGAGCGCGCCGGCGCGATCTCGCGCTCGCCGCGCGTCCGCGCGCGAGCGGGCGGCGCGGACCGGCGCCCAGCCCCACGTCAGCGCCAGGCCGCACGCCCAGCCGGCCAGCAGCGCCAGGTTCAGGTTGAGGTAGTAGCCGAAGCGGTTCTGGCCGAGCGTCGCCGCGTACATCAGCCCGCTCCAGACGACGAACAGCACCAGCCCCGGCCGCGCCGTCCGCGCCGCCCGCCAGGCCAGCCACCCGAGCGCCGGGATGCCGAGGAAGAACGCCGGCCCGAACACGCTGAACGGCACCATGAACGACGTGGAGCCGGTCATCAGCAGCAGCGGGCGCACCTCGCTCACGGTGAAACCCGTGTGCCCGGGCCGGAAGCGCTGCAGATCGGAGAGGATCCGCCCGGTGAGGTCGCGCGCCACGAACGCAAAGAGCAGCGCGCCCGCCACGACGACGACGATCGCGCAGGCCAGCAGCGTGCCGCGCGGCGCCGACCACGCGCGGAGCAGGCGGCGCGCCGCCGCCATCGCCGCGACGAACACGAGCCCGGCCACCACCGCGGTCACCTGGATGGCGAAGCGCCAGAGGCCACGGTCTTGCAGGCCGAGCAGCACGACCACCGCGATCGCCAGCACCGGCAGCAGCAGGGGAGCCACGCGGTCCGTCGGCTCGCGACGGACATCGTCCAGGAGATATTGCACGGCGCCCCACGCGCACAATACGAAGACGATGAGCGCACCGCCGCTCCACGTCATGAGGTAGGCGCTGAGGGCCGCGCCGGTCAGTCCCGCGCCGATGAGCCGCCGGCGCGGCGTGCCGGCCTCGAACGCGCGCAACCCGGCGAGGATGGTGACGGCGGTGAGGAACGCCTCGGCCACGTGGTGGTCGGTGAAGCCCAGCACCGAACGGGCGAGGAACTGACCGGGCGCGATCGCCAGCAGCGCCGCGGCCAGCAGACCGGTGCGCCGGTCGAACAGTCTCTCGCCGATGAGGAACACCGGCACCGTGGTGAGCGCGCCGAGGATCGGCGGGACGAGCGCGCCCACCACCTCGATCGTCCGCGCCGACGGCGCGCCGAGCCCGATCAGCCAGGCGAGCCCGCCGACGGCGAGATCGAAGAGCAGCGGGACCGAGACTACCGGCGCGTCGGCGCCGAGGTAGGGATCGAGGCTCGCCCGATGCGGATAATGTCGCGTGAGGTTCTCGATGAGACGCATGTGATACCAGGCGTCGGTGTCCTGATAGTTCACGCCGCCGGCGGTGAAGACCGCGCTGAAGAGGAAGACGGTGCGGCCGAGGAAGGCGACGACGACGATGCCGGCCAGCAGCCACCGGTACCCCAGCCGGGCCAGACGCTCACGCATGGGCGAGGAGAATCTCCCGGGCCTCGGCCTCCCAGCCCTGGCGCCAGGTCAGGCCGCGGGCCTTGTCGACGTTGGCGCGCAGGCGGTCGAGCTCCGGCGTGGCGCCGGGGAACGTCGCCAGCAGCGCCACCCACTGCTGGGCCAGCGTCTCGGCATCGGCGAAGCGCAGGCCGGTGTCGTTGTGGCGGAGCATCTCGTCCAGGCACGGGCCGTAGTCGAGCGCGCACACCGGCAAGCCGGCCCCGTGCATGTCGGCGATCTTCATCGGCAGGTCGAGCCCGGAGGCGGAGCGATGCAGGCAGAGGCCGAGGTCGGCGGCGGCCAGCACGCGCGGATAGTCGTCGGGCTCGAGCCACGCGGTCCGCAGGTGGAAGCGCCGGCCGGGCAGCGCCGCCGCCCGCGCCTCGAAGCCCGCGCGCCGCGCGCCGCGTCCCGTGAGGAGCACGAGCACGTCGGGGAAGCGCCGGTCGGCCACCAGCCTCTCGCAGCGCTGGACGGCCTCGAGCAGCAGCTCGAAGTCCTCGTCGCGGGTCCACGAGGTCGGGCTCACGACGACCGCGGGCTCGCGGGCGCCGAGGCCGAGCGAGTCCAGGAGCCGGGCGCGCGTCGCCCGCCGTGCCTCGGCGTCGAGCGGGGCGAAGCGCTCGGCGGGGCGGTCGCGGACGACGGCGACCGGCGCCATGCCCCACCGCGCCAGCTCGGCGGCGAGCGCGCCGGAGACGCACAAGTGCGCGTCGGCCCGACGGCCGAGGACGCCCTCGTACCAGCGCGCCAGCGCCACCACGGGATGGCGGGGGCCGATCCCGAGCGCCAGCACCGCCCAGGCCAGGTTGTGCCAGTCGACGACGAGGCGGGCGCCGGCCAGCCGGGCGGCGGCGAGGACCACGAGCAGCGTGGGGATGGCCGGCGGATTCTGGACGAGGATCACGTCAGGCTTGCGCAAAACGACCAAGAACATCCAGACTAGCCACAGCGCCTGGACGACGGCCCTGGACATGGCGGCCGGCAACAGCAGCGCGCGGGGCAGGGAGCGCTCGCGTGGCGGGGGAAGCAGATGACAGGTGATCCGCGGATGGATTCGCAGCTCCGCGTGAACGGCACTGCCCCCGCAGGCGACGACGTCCACGTCGACCTGATGGGCCGCCAGAGCTTGCGCATGGTACTGCATGCGGGGACTGCGTCCGAGATCACCGAGGACGACCGTGGTCACGCGCATAACACGCGGCGAAGCCAGCAGGAGCCTACCATACCCGGCCGCCGGGCCTCGACGGATGGCGTGCCGCGACGCGTGCTGATCGCCGTCGGCGCCACCGCCGGCCACGTCTATCCGGCGCTGGCGATCGCCGACGCCTACCGCGAGATGTTCCCCGACCTCGACGTGCGCTTCGCCGGTCCGTTCGACCGGCTGGCCGCCCGGGTGCTCGCCGCGCGCGGGCACGTGCTGGAGCCGGTGAGCGCCTCGCAGCTGGTCAACGTGGGGCTCGGCGGCAAGGTCGCCGCCGCCGGCCGGGTGGTGATGGGCATGGCGCAGGCGCGGCGTCTGCTGCGCGAGCACGGCACGCGGCTCGTCCTCGGCCTCGGGGGCTATGCCACCGGCGCGATCTTGCTCGCCGCGCGCACGCTGGGCCTGCGGATCGCCATTCACGAGGCGAACGTCGTGCCCGGCCTCGCCAACCGCCTGCTCGCGCCCTTCGCGCATCGCATCTATCTGGGATTTGCCGCCACCGCGCCGGCGTTCGCCAACCGCCATCAGGTCGTGACCGGCCACCCGGTGCGCGCGGAGATCGCCGCGCTGGCGAGCGCGCGCCGGCTGGCGCCCGAGCGCGAGCGCCCCGCCCGTGTGCTCGTGCTGAGCAGTACCCGTGGCGAGCGATTCTTCGCCGATCGGGTGCCCGATCTGCTGGCCGCCATCGAGCGGCGCGGCGTCCCCGTGGAGGCGCTCCACCAGGCCGGCACGACCGGCGTGGACGAGGTGGCGGACGCGTATCGGCGGGCCGGCGTGAAGGCGATGGTGGCGCCGTACCTGGACCACATCGCGGACGCCTACCGGTGGGCCGACCTGGTCGTGGCGCGCTCGGGCGCGGGCACGATCGCGGAGATCGCGGCGGCCGGCGTGCCGGCGCTCCTGGTGCCGCTGGCCGACGCGTCCGGTGATCACCAGGCTCCCAACGCGGACGCCGTCGCCGCCACCGGCGGCGCGATCGTCGTGCGCGAAGCCGGATGGCAGTGCGACCCGCTGGCGGCGCAGATTGCCGCGCTGCTCGGCGACGCCGCGTGGACCGCCGCGGCCGCCGCGTCCCGCCGGCTGGCGCGGCCGGAGGCCGCCGCGCGCATCGTCGCCGACTGCGAGGCCTTGATGACGGACCGCTGGTGATCCACCTGCTGCTGTTCGGCGTGGCGGTCACCGCCGCGCTCGTTCTCACGCCGGGCATGCGCGCGCTCGCGCGCGCCTGGAACCTGGTCGACGCGCCCGGACACCGCAAGATCCACACCGTCTCGGTCCCCCGCGTGGGTGGCGTCGGCGTGACGCTGGCCATGCTCCTCACGCTCGCGGTCGCCATCGCCGCCGGCCACGCGACCGTCCAGGCCTGGCTGCCCGTCCTGCTCGGCGGCGCCCTCGTCTTCGCGGTCGGACTGTGGGACGATCTGCGGCCGCTACCGGCGCTGGCGAAGCTCCTGGTCCAGCTCGCGGGCGCCGGCGTCGCCGTGGCCCTGGGCGTCCGCATCGACCACGTCACGGTATTCGGCGCCACGCTCGGGCTGGGCCTGCTCGCGCTGCCGCTCACGATCGTGTGGATCGTCGGACTCACCAACGCGTTCAACGTGATGGACGGGCTCGACGGCCTGGCCACCGGCCTGGCCATCATCGCGGCGGCGACGTGCGCGGTGGTCTCGCTCGCGCGCGACGACCAGCAGGGGGGGATCCTGCTGATCGCCCTGCTCGGGGCGCTGTGCGGCTTCCTGCCCTACAACTTCAACCCGGCGACGATCTTTCTCGGCGACTGCGGCAGTCTCGTGGTCGGCTACGTGCTGGCGGTGACGGCGATCACCAGCTTCCAGAAGGGCGCGACCGCTCTCGTGGTGCTCGGGCCGCTGCTGCTGTTCGCGCTGCCGATCTCGGAGACCGTGCACTCGGTGGTGCGCCGGCTGCGGGGGCAGGGGCTACGCCAGGTGTTGATGGCCGACCAGAAGCACGTGCACCACCGCCTGCTCGGCCTCGGGCTCTCACACCGCAAGGTCGTCCTGCTGCTCTACGGTGTCTCGCTCTCCTTCTCGCTGCTGGCGCTGACGACGATGCGATCTCGGTGACGTCAGGAGGCTGAGCCGGCCATCGCGCGAAAGCCGGCATCGCGCGCCAGCAGCTCGTCGTAGGAGCCGACCGCGGCCAGCCGCCCGTCACGCAGCACGGCCAGGCGGTCGCAGCGACGCACGGTCGTGAGCCGGTGCGCGATGACCACCAGCGTCTTCACCCCGCGCAGCGCCTCCAGGGCGGCGATCAGCTCGCGCTCGGTCGGTGTATCGAGGGCGGAGGTGGCCTCGTCGAACACGAGCACCTCCGGCTCGTGGTAGAGCGCCCGGGCGATCGCCACCCGCTGGCGCTGGCCGCCCGACAGCCGTGCCCCGCGCTCACCGAGCAGGGTGTCGAGGCCGCCCGGCAAGCCCGCCACGAAGTCGCCGAGCTGGGCCAGCGTCAGCGCCGCGGTCACCCGCCGGTCGTCGATCTCGACGTCGGTGACGCCGAAGGCGACGTTGCGGCGAATCGTGTCGTCGAGCACGAACGGCTCCTGGGCGACGTAGCCGATGTGCCGCTGCCACGAGCGGAGCGCGCCGGCGATGTCGCGGCCGTCGACGGTGATCCGCCCGGCCGTGGGCGTCAGCAGTCCGAGCAAGAGGTCCACCAGCGTGCTCTTGCCGGCGCCCGACGGTCCGACGATCCCGATCGACTCGCCCCGGGCGATCGTGAGGTCGATGTCCACCAGCACCCGATCGGCCTCGTCCGCGTAGGTGTACGACACGCGCTCGAGGGCGACCGCGCGGGTGAAACGGATCGGCTCGCCGGGCTCCGCCGCCGGCGCCGGCGCGGGCAGCGCGGCGAGGTCGTCGCGCAGGTCGTGGATCCAGGCCCGGCTGTAGCGCAGCTCGCTGACGTACATCATGATGCGGTTCGCCGAGGGGATCACGCGGAAGCCGGCGTAGGCGTAGAGGCCGAGCAGCGGCAGCGCGGCGGCCCCGCTGCGCAGCGTCAGCAGCAGGCTCACCGCCAGCAGGCCGCATACGAAGGTCGTCTCCACGCCCATCCGCAGCGTCGCCGCGACCGCCGTGTAGCGCGAGCGCAGGCGCGCCGCCCCCGCCACCCGCTCGTCGAACTGGGCCAGGAAGAAGCTCTCGCGGCCGGTCAGCTTGACCTCCTTCACGCCGCCCAGGCTCTGCTGCAGCGTCTGCAGCGTCTCGCCGTCGAGGCGGGCGACGGCCTGGCCCCAGCGGGCGGTGGCGTGACGCGAGAGCAGGAGCGGCAGCAGCAGCAGCCCGCCCACCACGACGACCGCCACCAGCGTCACGCCCGGCGCGGTCAGGGCCAGGACGACGACGATGCCGGCCACCACCAGCGCCTCGCACGCCACGTTGACCAGCGAGCCGAGGACGCCGCGGAAGACGCTGTGCACGGCGTCGGTCACGCGGTGGATGAGCCCGGCCGAGTTGTGGCGGAAGTGGAAGGCGTACGGCGCGGCCAGGTAGGCGGCGAGCAGCCGGTGCGAGAGCTGGCACACCGAGAGGCTGAGCGCCTGCTCCTGCACCCACGTCACGGCGGCCAGCAGCGCGTTGCGGGCGATGTAGAAGGCCATGACCAGCAGCGTGAAGGCCGCGATGACCGAGGCGTCGTCCTGCCAGGGCAGCCGCGCATAGACCCACGAGGCGACCGGCAGGGTGGCGGCGCGCGCCGGGGCGCCGAGGATCGTGATCAGTCCGAAGGCGGCGCCGGCGCCCACCGCCTCGGCGCCGGCGGCGGCAAGCGCGAAGGGGACGAGCGCCGCCCACCGCCAGCGCGCCTGCCGCGACAGCAGGCCCAGGCACGCCCGGACGTCGCTCAGCATGCTCCATGCTTGCACGACCCGCCGGCGGGACGTTAGCCGCCCGTGCTCCAGGACTGGCCCGAACCGCGCCCCGCGGGGTATGCTCCTTCGCGTGACGCGCCCGCCGCTCGCGGGCAGGGAGGCTGCGATGGCCAAGCGCGGGTTCCGGATCATGGACAGCGATCTGCACACGATGGAGCCGGACGACCTCTGGGAGAAGTACCTGGACGAGCCGTTCCGGAAGGTCGCCCCCACCTTCACGCGCGGGGGTGAGCGGGCACCGAACCAGCCGACCATCCAGGTGGCCGGGCACACGATCGGCGAGATGAGCGTGCGCCCGACCTCGGCTGCCGTCGGCGCCGATTTGCACCGTCGCAGCGTGGCCAGGCATCCGCACAACGAGGTGGCGATGGCCCGCGGCTACGACGCCCAGTCGCATCTGACCGCGATGGACATCGAGGGCATCGACGTCGGCGTGCTCTACGGCACGCGCGGCCGTCAGGTGCTCATGCACGACGACCTCGACCCGCGGGTGGCGGCGGCGCTGGCGCGGGCGCACAACAACTGGACGCGCGACTACTGCGCGATCAACCCCGAGCGGCTGAAGTTCGCGGCCCAGGTCGCCTTCCACGACGTGCCGTCGGCGGTCGCCGAGGCACGCCGGGCCGTGCGCGAGCTGGGCGCGGTGGCGGTGATCGGCAATCCCAACCCGATCAACGGCCGTCACATCCACGATGGGGAGTTCGAGCCGCTGTGGGACGCCATCGAGGAGCTCGGCGTGCCCATCGGCTTCCATCCCACCGGCCAGTCCTCGCTGCGCGACGACATTGGCCGCCGCATGCTCGATCATCCCAACGGTCGTCTGATCGGCAGCGCCGCCCGCAACCCGATGGAGCTGATGCTGGCGTTCGCCAGCCTCGCCGCCGGCGGCGTGCTGGAGCGCCACGCCGGGTTGCGCTGCGCCTTCCTGGAGGGCACGTGCGGCTGGCTCCCGTGGTGGCTGTGGCGGCTGGACGAGGCGTGGGAGAAGTTCGGACCCGGCTCCGAGGTGAAGGTCTCGGCCCGGCCCAGCGAGTACTTCTTCCGCCAGTGCTACGTGGCCACCGACGCCGACGAGCGCGTGCTGAACCAGGTCGTGGAGGCGATCGGCGACGACAACATCGTGGTGTCGACCGACTACCCGCACTCCGACGGCCTGTTCCCCGACGCGATGAACGAGTTCGTCGCGCTCGAGGGCGTGAGCGACAAGACCAAGGCCAAGATCCTGTGGGACAACTGCGCGCGCCTCTACCCGCTGGCCGCCGGCCGCTGAGGAGCGCATGAACGCGGTCCGCGTCCTGGCCGCGCTGCTCGTCGCGCTGACCGCGCTGCCGCCGGCCGCCGCGGCCCAGGGCGAACCGTCGGTCGAGCTGACCGAGGCCGCGGTCATCGAGCGCGACGCGGCCGTCGAGGTGTGGGTGCGGCTGAGCCGCGAGACCCGCTACCAGAGCGAGCTCATGGATGGACCGTACCGCCTCGTGCTGGACTTCGAGGACACCGCGTACCGCTGGGTGAAGCACGCGGTGCCGGTCGCGGCCGATCCCGTGCGCCAGCTCCGCGGCAGCCAGTACCGCAAGGGCGTCGCGCGGCTGGTCATCGAGCTGCAGCGCAAGGTCGCGTACACGATCGACGCCGACCGTGAGGGGCTGCGGATCGTGATCCCGCGCGAGGAGGCCGCCGGCCGGGCCAAGCCGCCGGCGGCCGCCAAGCCCGCCCCGGGTCCGTCCGCTCCGGCGCCGTCGGGGGGGCGATCACTGGCGGTGCCGCTCGTCTACGGCATCATCCGGCTGGACGACCGCGCGCACGCCTACATCTTCGACCCGACGACGCGGCAGGTCCGGCGCTACGCCGAGGGCGACGCGCTGGGCGACGCGGTCGTGGAGACCATCGGCGACAAGCACGTCGTGCTCAAGACGCCGAGCGGTCGGATGGAGCTACGCGTGGACGAGGGCAAGCCCGCCGCCGCGCCCCGCCCGCCGGTCGAGTCGCCGGTTCCCGGACGCGTGAGGCCGGCGCCGGCACCGGTGGGGCCGAGCCCGACCCCTCGATCCTGAGCAGAGCCGCCGACCCCACCTCAGCGGCGCTGGTACACCGCCTCCCACTGCGCCCAGAAGCCACGCTCGGGCGGCGCCCGCTGGATGATCTCCTCGCGCGGCTCCCCGATCGTCTCGAAGCGCGCACCCGTCAGCGCGTCGAGCTCCGCTGCCGTGTAGAAGTGGATGGCCATCCCGTCCTTGGGTCCCTCGAGATAGCGTATGGAAAACCCGCCGTGCCCGCCGCGCTCGATCACCGTGTGCCGGCGGACCACCTGCGTGGCCGCCGAGTTCACGCGCAGGAAGAAGAGCCCGCGGGGCGCCAGCAGCGCGGCGACCCGCGCGAAGTACGCGGTGACGTCGGCCAGCGTGCCGTGCTGGAACACCTGGACGGCGATGAGATAGGCGAACGCGGCCGGCGGCTCGAAGTCCCGGAAATCGCCGGACAGCAGGCGCGGGGACAGCTCGGGGCGCCGGGCGGCGAGCTGACGGAGCGCCTCCGGCGAGACGTCGAGTCCGTAGAGATTCAGTCCGGCGTCGACGAGGGGCAGGTAGTTGCGCCCGTTGCCGCACCCCACGTAGAGGCCGACGCCCTCGCGCGCGGCGGGCTGGCGGCGCACGACGTCGACGATCGTGCCGGCGAACGGCAGCGGTGGCTCGGCGGCGTAGCGGCCGCGGCGATACTCCTCGTCCCAGCGCCGCGCCGCCAGCGCGTCAGGCAATCGCGAGCACGCGCAGCGGGGAGCCCGACGCCCCCTCGATCTTGAGCGGCGTCACGATCAGCAGCGCCGCGCCCACCCTGGCGTCGCCGACGGGCTCGAGGTTGGCGTTCTCCATGATGTAGATGCCGTTGTCGGCCAGCAGCATCATGTGCACGCTGAACAGCTCCTTGCCGTAGGCGGCCGGCCGCTTCTCGAACGTGGCCGTGTCGTCGCCGGCCAGGCGCACCTTGCGGTCAATGATCCACTTCGCGGCGTCCTGGCCGGGGCCGGGCGACTGCTCGCCCAGGAACTTCGCGTTGTCCTTGCCGAAGAACTGACCCCAGCCGGTGCGGATCAGCAGCGAGTCGCCGGGCCGCACCTCCACGCCCTGGGCCTTCGCCGTGGCATCGAGATGGGCGCCGGTGATCTCGAGACCCGGCGGCAGCGGGTCGGGGCGGCCGCCGGCGAGCTGGCGGGCGACGTCGAGGATGACCGCACGGTTGAGCATGAGATCGAGGGGGAAGTTCTCGATCCCGAGCTTGGCGCCGATGCCGCCCGGCGTCGAGGTGGCGGCGACCGCGTCGACGCCGCCGTGCAGCTTGAGATCGCGGCCGATGTGGCCGATGGCGTCGAGCGTGGGCGAGCCGTGCTGCCCGCTGAAGTACATGATGTCCGACGCCCACGACACGCGGCTGCCCGGCACCTGCCCGAAGATCTCGTGGG
>JBGPZN010000623.1:0-2136 GCA_041493815.1 Methylomirabilia bacterium | reverse complement strand
GGCTGCCGGTACATCACGATGAGCACGGCGCGCTTGCCGTTGGCGAACCCGCCCGTGCGCACGTCCTCCACCGAGCTCTCGACCTCGGCGATGTCGCCCAGGCGCACCGCCGCACCCTTCTGATACGCGACGATCACCGGCCGGTACTGATCGGCCTCGAACAGCTGGTCGGTCGCGTGAATCCCCCACGCGGTCGTGGCGTTGGCCAGTTCACCCTTGGGCGAGTTGGCGTTCACCGTGCCGAGCGCCGCCCGCACCTGCTCGAGGCTGAGACCGATCTGGCTCAGCCGCGCGGGATCGACCCGCACGCGCACGGCCGGCTTGGCGCCGCCGCCGACGATGACCTGGCCGATGCCTTCGACCTGCGAGAGCTTCTGGGCCAGGATCGAGTCGGCGGCGTCGTACATCCGGCCCACCGGCAGCACGTCGGAGGTGAGGGCCAGGATCATGATCGGCGCGTCGGCCGGATTGACCTTGCGGTACTTCGGATTGCTCGGCAGGCCGGCCGGCAGCTGGCTGCGGGCGGCGTTGATGGCGGCCTGCACGTCGCGGGCGGCGGCGTCGACGTTGCGGTTGAGGTCGAATTGTAGGACGACCGTGCAGGCGCCGAGCAGGCTGGTCGAGGTCATCTCGGTCACGCCGGCGATGCGCCCGAACTGCCGCTCGAGCGGCGTCGCGACCGACGAGGCCATCGTCTCGGGGCTGGCGCCGGGCAGGCTGGCCTGGACCTGGATGACCGGGAACTCGACCTGGGGCAGCGGCGCCACCGGCAGCATCCGGTAGGCGACGATCCCGGCCAGCAGGAGCGCCACGCTCAGCAGTGTCGTGGCGATCGGCCGGCGGATGAAAGGCTCGGCGACGTTCACGGCGGCCGCTCAGTCCCCGACCGCCTCGACCGGGCGCGGCGCGGCCGCGTGCGCGCGGCCGAACCGGCGGCCGAGACGGTCGAAGGCGAGATAGACGACGGGCGTCGTGTAGAGCGTGAGGAGCTGGGAGAGCAGCAGGCCGCCGACGATCGTGATGCCCAGCGGTCGCCGCAGCTCGGCCCCGGTGCCGCTGCCGAGTGCCAGCGGCAGACCGCCCAGCAGCGCCGCCATGGTCGTCATCATGATCGGACGGAAGCGCAGCAGGCAGGCCTCGTAGATCGCCTCGGCCGGCCGCTTGCCCTCGGTCCGCTCGGCGTCGAGGGCAAAGTCGATCATCATGATCGCGTTCTTCTTCACGATGCCGATCAGCAAGATGATGCCGATGAGCGCGATGACGTCGAGGTGGGCGTGGACGAGCTGCAGGGCCAGGATTGCGCCCACGCCGGCCGAGGGCAGCGTGGACAGGATCGTGACCGGGTGGATGTAGCTCTCGTACAGCACGCCGAGCACGATGTACACGGTGATGAGCGCGGCCAGGATGAGCAGCGGCTGGTTGGCCAGCGAGGCCCGAAACGCCTGGGCGGTGCCCTGGAAGCTGGCGCGGATCGAGGCCGGCAGGCCGATCTGCCGCTCGGCGGCCCGGACGGCGTCGACCGCGTGGCCGAGGGCCACCCCCGGCGCCAGGTTGAACGACAGCGTGACGGCCGGGAACTGGCCCTGATGGGTCACCGCCAGCGGCGCGTTGCCGGAGACGAGGCGCGTGAACGCGCTGAGCGGGACCTGCACGCCGGACGCCGACTTCACGTAGATCGACTTGAGCGCCTCGGGGTCCTGCTGGAATTGCGGCGCCACCTCGAGGACGACGCGGTACTGGTTGAGCTGGGTGAAGATCGTCGACACCTGGCGCTGGCCGAAGGCGTCGTAGAGCGTGTCGTCGATGGCCTGGGGGGCGATACCCAGGCGCGAGGCGGTGTCGCGGTCGATCTGAAGCGAGGCCAGCAGGCCGCCGCCCTGCTGATCGGTGGCCACGTCGCGCAGCTCCGGCAGCGCCTTGAGCTTGTCGATCATCCGGGGCGCCCACTCGGCCAGCTCGCGGGCGTCGGCGTCCTCGAGCGAGTACTGGTACTGGGTGCGGCTCACGCGGTCCTCGACCGTCAGGTCCTGCACCGGCTGCATGTAGAGCGTGATGCCCTCCACCGTCTGCAGCGTCGGCTGCAGGCGGCGGATGACCTGGGAGGCATCGGCGGTCCGCGCCTCCCGTGGCTTGAGG
>JBGPZN010000560.1:0-2444 GCA_041493815.1 Methylomirabilia bacterium | reverse complement strand
CGGCCGGCGGAAGAAGCACATCTGGTGTCGCGTCGGCCTGATAGGGACCTCGACGCCGAGCGGCCGCAGGAGCCGGTCGGCCCAGAGGCCTCCGCAATTGACGACCACGGGCGCGTCGATGTCGCCGCTCTCCGTCCGCACGCCGATCACCCGCGAGCCCGCGGTCCGGATGGCATCGACCCGATGGTACTGGATGATCGTCGCCCCCAGCTCGCGCGCCCGGTTCACCAGCGCATTGGCGGTCGAGGAGGGGTCGGCGTAACCGGACTCCGCCTCGTAGGACGCGAGCGCGACGTCGTCGACGTTCACCTGCGGGACGAGGGCCTTGACCTCGGCCGGCGTGATCAGCGCGACGCGGGCGCCGATCTCCTGCGCGCGCCGGGCATTGCGCTCGAGATGCGGCGCCTTGTCGGCGCCGGCGAGGACGAGCATCCCGACTTGCTGGAACCCGGGATTGCCATCGCCGCCGATGACGTCTCCCCAATGGCGGAAGATCTCCGTGGCCGCGCTCGCGGTGCGGGTGAAGAAGTCCATCGCGTAGAAGCGGCGCACGAGCGCCGTCGAGCGGCCGGTCGGCCCCGAGGCGATGAACTTCTTCTCGATCAGCACGACGCGGCCGGCCTTCTTCCGGGCCAGGTGATACGCAAGGCTGGCGCCGTGCACGCCGCCGCCGATGATCACGATATCCGCGCTCCGGGGCAAGTCCGCCATGGTCGAGGCCTCCTCGTTCAGTTCGACGTGGGGAGGAGCGCCGCCGCCGCCGATCACCGGCGCCGCTCCGCGCTTGCGATCCATGGTCCTCCGCTGACCGCTGCCGAATGAAGATAACACGGAGATCTATCGCGCGTGCCGTGGCCGGGGGGCGACGGTACGAAAGCTGATCGCGACCCACGTCACGCCTTGCCGACCCGGCACGATGCGTCCAGGGCCGGGCTCAGCGGCCGGTGGGACGGCTCCGGTCCCCGACGAGGTCGCGCGGCCTGAGCGCGATGAACGCGACCTGGCCGATCAGCGCGACGATCGCGACGTGCAGGAAGGCGAGCCCCCAGCCGATGGCCGACATGCCGCCGGCGAGATCGAGGATCCAGCCGATCATGAGGGGGCCGACGAAGCCGCCCGCATAACCGGCCATCGAGTGCAGCGCGAGGGTGGCGCCCCGCCGGCGCGGGTCGGCGCTGCCCGCCGCGCCCGCCGTGAGCGAGGAGGAGTCGAGCCAGATGAGCAGGCCGTAGAGCAGCACCAGCGCGGCGGCGACCGGGTAGGAACGGGCGCCGAGGAAGCCGATGACCGCGCCGCACGCGACGCACGAGGTCATGGCCAGCCGCACGAGCCGCTGGCGTCCCAGGCGGATCGACATCTCGTTGCCGGCTACGCTTGCCCACGTGCCGACGAGGCCCATGGCCGTCGCCACGACCGTGGGCGCGATCCACGGGCTCCGCTCGCCAGTGGCGCTCGCCACGTAGGCGAGGAAGGCGACCGCCCAGCCGCGTAGCGCGTTCATCTCCCACGTGTGGGCGCAATACGCGACGGCGTACGCCATGGCGGAGCGGTTCGTCAGCACGGGCCGGAAGTCGAACAGCGCGCCGGCCGGCGGCGCCTCGCCGCGGCGCTTCTGGGCGGGCGCCCACAGGTATACGATGAGCCATCCGATGACGGCCGCGCCGGCGGCCGCCGCGAACGCCCCGCGCCACCCGAGCCAGCGGTTCAGCATGCCCGCGAACGAAAACGACAGCGCACCGGCGATGCCGATGCTTGCGGCGTGGCCCGCGACGGCGCGCGACATGAGCGCGGGCTCCACGCGATCGGCCAGCAGCTTGAGGCCCGTCATGTACGTGCCGGCCCAGCCCACGCCGGCCAGCACGCGGGCCGCGGCCGCGCCCCCGGGTCCATCGGCAAGCGCCGCGAACCCGAGATGGCTCGCGACCGTGATGGCGACGCCGGTGAGGTAGACGGAGCGCGGGTCGACCCGGTCGGTGAGCGTGACGAGGAACGGCACGGACACGGTGTACGCCGCGTAGAAGAGACCCGTGATCCAGCCCGCCTCACCATTGGTGATGCGCCAGTCGGCGATGAACCCGGGGAGAAGCGCGGGCCACGTGTACGCCCCGATCTGGGCGCATACCTGGGCGACGCACACCAGCGTCACGAGTCGGGACGGCGTCACCCGGGCGTCGCTCATTCCACGGTGACGGGCGCGATCTCCCGGAGGCGCGGCATCACTTCCTTCGAGAACAGCTTGATGCCCTTCTCGGCTTCCGCATGCGTCATGAAGCCCGTCCGCCCGACCATCACCAGATGGCCGAAGCCGCCGACCTTGTCGTAGAAGTCCATGATCTGCCGGTAGACCGTGTCCGGATTGCCGACGAACAGGATTCCGCGCTCCGTCGCCTGCTCCGCCGTCATGCCGATGAGTGTCGCCGCGTTCTGGCCGGCCGACGCGGCGG
>JBGPZN010000640.1:0-2046 GCA_041493815.1 Methylomirabilia bacterium | reverse complement strand
GGTCACCGAGCGCGATCACCGTGGCCGCGAGATCCCCGTGCTGCGCGTGAAGGGCAGCGGCTCCGACCTCAAGTCGATCCAGCGCAAGGACTTCCCGGGTGTCCGGATGGACGACATCCGCGCGCTGCTGGAGCGGCAGGACATGGGCGACGAGGAGATGGTCGCCTACCTCGCCCACGCTCTCCAGGACCCCGGCGGCGTGCGGCCCTCCATCGAGACGCTACTCCACGGCTTCGTCGACGCCTACGCGGTCGTCCACACCCACGCCGACGCCGTCGTGTCGCTGACGAACAACGACCGCGCCGGCGACGTCCTGGCCGGCGTGTACGGCAAGGACGTCATCGCGCTGGACTATCGCCGGCCCGGCTTCAAGATCTCGCGCGAGGTCGCCGACGCGATCGCCGCCAACCCGCAGGCCCGGGCGCTGCTCCTGTCCAAGCACGGCACGATCACGTGGGGCGCGACGGTCCGCGAGGCGTACGAGGCCACCATTGAGCTGATCACGCGCGCCGAGGACGCGATCGCCGAGCGGACGCGCGGTCGTCGCGCGTTCGGCGGGCCCCGGGTGCCGGTGCTGGAGGCGTCCGCCCGCCGCGCCGGCGCGCTCGACCTGCTGCCGCGGCTGCGCGGCGGTCTCTCGCGCGAGCGCCGCGTCGTCGTGACCTTCGACGACGCACCGGCGGTGACGGAGTTCGTCTCGTCGGCGGAGGCGCCGGCGGCCAGCCAGGTGGGGCCGGCCACGCCCGACCACACGATCTACACCAAGCGGTTGCCCTGCTTCGTCGCGCTCGACGAGGCGGGCGATCCCGCCGCCACGTGGGCGGCCACCGAGCGGGCGGTGGAGACGTTCGTGCGCGACTACACCGCCTACGTCGACGCCCACCGTGGTCCCGGCGTCGAGCTGCTCGATCCGCGGCCCCGGGTGGTGCTGGTCCCGGGGCTCGGCATGTTCACGGCGGGCCGCGACGCCCGGACGGCCGGCATCGTCGACGACATCTATCACCACACCGTCGCCGTCATCGGCAACGCCTCGGCCTTCGGCCGCTACGTCTCGCTCTCGGCCACGGACGCGTTCGACGTCGAGTACTGGCCGCTCGAGCTCTACAAGCTCACGCTGGCCCCGCCCGAGAAGGAGCTGGCGCGCCGGATCGTGCTCGTCACCGGCGGCGGCTCCGGCATCGGCCGCGCGGTCGCCCAGCGGCTGGCCGCCGAGGGCGCCCACGTGGCGATCGGCGACATTGACGCCGACTCCGCGAAGCGGGTCGCCGACGAGGTGACGAAGGTGGTCGGCGCCGGGCGCGCGCTCGGGCTGGCGATGGACGTCACCAGCGAGGCCTCGGTGCGCGCCGCCTTCGAGGCCACCGTGCTGGCCTGGGGCGGGCTCGACATCCTCGTCTCCAACGCCGGCATCGCCCACTCGGCGCCCGTCGATCGGATGGCGCTGGCGGACTGGGAGCGCTCGTTCGCGGTGAACTCGACCGGCCACTTCCTCGTCGCGCGCGAGGCGATGCGGGTGTTGATCCGCCAGGGCATCGGCGGCGCGCTGGTGTTCGTGGCCACGAAGAACGTGATGTCGCCGGGCAAGGACTTCGCGGCCTATTCGGCGGCCAAGGCGGCCGAGGCCCAGCTGGCCAAGGTGCTGGCGCTGGAGGGCGCGCCCCACGGCATCCGCTCCAACATCGTGAACCCGGATGCGATCTTCCAGGACTCCAAGCTGTGGTCGGAGGAGATCCGGCGCGAGCGCGCGGCCGCGCAGGGCATCGCCGTCGAGCAGCTCGAGGATTTCTACCGCACGCGCAACCTGCTCGGTGCCCGCATCCTGCCGGAGGACGTGGCCCAGGCGGTGCTGTTCCTGGCCTCCGACCGCTCGGCCAAGACGACGGGCTGCACGCTGACGGTCGACGGTGGCGTCAAGGACGCTTTCCCGCGGTGACGCTACGGTTCGGCACCTCGCTGTCGCTCAAGCCGCCGGCCGAGCAGTTCGACCTGGTCCGGCGCGTCGAAGCGCTCGGCTTCGAGTCGGTGTGGACCGGCGATCACGTGTCC
>JBGPZN010000530.1:0-2605 GCA_041493815.1 Methylomirabilia bacterium | reverse complement strand
GTCGGAGCGCCCCGCGTACGAGGGCAGGTAGCCGCCGCCGTGGGCCGCGCAGATCTTCAGCCCGGGGAACTGGTCGAGCGTGCCCTCGAAGATCAGGTGCGAGAGCGCGATCGTCGTTTCCAGCGGATTACCGATCACGTTGTCCAGTCCGCCGTTGCCCTTCAGGCGGCTCGCCAGCTCGGTCGGCGCCCCCGTGGCCTGCGGGTGGATGAAGACCAGCACGCCGAGCTGCTCGGCCTTGGCCCAGAACGGGTGAAACTTGGGGTCGGCCAGCTCGAGGCCGTTGACGCTGCCGCCGACGCCGGCGCCGCGCAGCCCGTACTTCTTGACGCCTTCCTCCAGTTGCTCGGCGGCCAGGTCCGGGTGCTGCAGCGCCACCGAGGCGAAGGCCACGAAGCGTTCCGGGTTCGCGGCGCAGACCTCGGCCAGCTTCTCGTTCTGGATGCGGATGAGCTCTTTCGCGACGTCCCGCTCGGCCTTGTACCAGTACGGGTTGATGCTGAGCGCCTCGACGTCGATGCCCTGCTCGTCCATCGCGCGGAGGCGCTCGGCGGGCTGCGCCATCAGCAGGGTCGGCGGCCCCACCTTCAGCCCCAGGAGGGCCATCGCCTCGGGGACGCTGCAGTGGGCGTGCACATCGACGGTCTTCGCGCGCTGGCCGTTCACCAGGACTGCCCGGCGGCGCGCCTGCGCAACCGCCGGGGCTTGCGCGTACGCCGGGGCCTGCGCGTACCCCGTCGTCGCGGTCAGCAGGCCACATCCAACGAAGGCGATACCGGCTACCGTGCCGGCCGTATCGTCGATGAATTCTCTACGCGTCATCGCGGCTCCTCCGGTCGGGTCGCCGCCTGACCGTCCAGGTCCGGCGTCCCCTCGCTGCGGTTCCACAGCCGGATCATGTGGCGGCGCCGCGAGCCGTCGGGGGCGTCCTTGAAGGCGGTCCGGCTGTGGGCGAACTGGCGGTTGTTGATGTACTGCAGCTGGCCGCGCTCGATCCGGAACTCGACCCAGTGGGCGGGATCGTCGACGATGCCGCGCAGCGCCAGCAAGGCCTCGCGGCCGGCGTCGTCGAGCGGCTCTCCCGCGAGCCGCTGGCCGTTGTGGACGTAGTCCTCGTAGTAGCGCGCCATCAGCGTGCCGTCGTCCCGGTGTTCGTAGACCGGGCGTCGAGAGAAGGTCGGCGCGTCGGGCGCGTGCTCGGCCTGGCGATCCCAGGCGAACGGACGATAGAGCCGCGCGAGCAGCTCGGGAAAGCGCCGGGCCATCTCGTTGTGCGCCGTCATCAGGCTCACGAATCGACTGAGACCGCCGTCCGGTGCGGATTCCAGGCAGAAGAGACCGACGAAGGCGGGCGGCATCCACAACCACCCCGCGTCGGTGTGGAAGGGCTGGCCGAGATCGGTCACCGAGCGGCGGACGCCGTAGCCGAGCTGCTGCCCCGTGTCCTTGACGTCGTAGAGCCGGCGACCGGCCCAGGTCTGGGCGACGATCGGCCCGAGCATGCTCGCCAGCAGCCAGCCGATCGCCTGGCTCTCGGCCTCGCCGAAACGCTCGACGGGCACGCGATCGATGACGGCCAGACCGATCTCGCGGAGCTTGAGGCGGGCGGCCGTCATGAGGTCCGTGCAGACCGGGAGGTCGAAGTCCTCGGGGAGGAGGCTCTCCACGGGCCGGGGGTCGTTCCGCAGGCGCTCGGCGACGACGTCAAGCTCGGCGACGGCGGCGTCGGGGAGGGGCAGCAGCCAATCCTTGGGCGTCAGACCGTCGCGCTTCCACGTCTGCGGGCCCGCGATCTCGTCGGTCGAGATGGTCGGTGTCACGTGCCGTGAAGCCATTGCCGCCGTCCTCCTGTCACGTGAGCGGCGAGGTCGGATGCCCCGCGCGTGGCTCGATGCGCCCGAGAATCTGCCCGAAGTGGCCCCGCGTCAAGTGGCCGGCGCGCGGTCACGCACCCCCGAGGTACACGCGGGCCACGCGCGGCCCGACGGTGGTGGCGATGTGGTGCAGGCCGAGGCCGTGACGCGTCGCCACCTCGGCGGCGGTGATCTCGGCGTCGCCCTGGCGACCGATGATCACGACCTCGTCGCCGACGCGCGCGGCCGGCACCTCGGTCAGGTCGATGCGCGTGTGCTCGAGCGAGGGGCTGGCCACGATGGGGACCGCTCGCCCGCGCACCAGCACCCGCCCGGCGTGCAGCCAGGCCAGGCCGTCGGCCGAGCCCATAGGGATCACGCCCAGCCGCATGGGCGCCGCTAGGGGAAACGGCGCCAGCTCGGCGAAGCGCTCGCGCGGCGTCAGCTCCTTGAGCGCGATCACGCGCGTGACGAGGGCGTGGAGCGTCGGCCGCAGCGGGACCGGCGACGTCTCGCCGGGGAAGGTGATGCCGTAGAGCATCCGCCCGGGATCGACGGCGTTGAGGTACGTCTGCGGGTACCGCAGCACGAAGGGCGAGGCGGCGAACAGACGGATGGGCACGCGCACGCCGCGCGCTCCGAGCTCGTCGACGATTGCGGTGAACCGGCCGAGCTGCCACTCGACGTAGGCGGAATCGGCGCCGCCGGGCGCGTGGGGATGGGCGCAGAGTCCGGCCAGGCGCAGGTGCGGC
>JBGPZN010000169.1:0-7220 GCA_041493815.1 Methylomirabilia bacterium | reverse complement strand
CACGAAGCGATAGGGCCCGGCGCACACCGGCTTGGCGCCGAGCCTGTCGCCGAGGGCCCGAGCAGCCTTGGGCGAGACCATCATGCCGGCGCGGTCGGTCAGCGCCGCCAGCAGCGGCGCCAGCGGCTCCGACAGGTTGAAGCGGACGGTGAGGTCGTTCAGGACATCCACACTCGAAATCTGGCCGATCTCGGTCTTCCGGAACGACCCTGGCGTGCTGATGTGGCGTTCGATGTTGAACTTGACCGCCTCGGCGTTGAGGGGCTCGCCGTCGTGGAACTTCACGCCGGGCCGCAGCTTGATGACGACCGAGCGCTGATCGGCCGCCCACTCGTAGCCGGTGGCGAGCTGCGGGACGATCTTGAGGTCGGGCGTGACGTCGAAGAGCTTGTCGCACAGCCCGGCGAAGACCAGCCGGCCGACGTAGGCGCGGCTGATCGTCGGATCGAGGGCGTCGGGGTCGTCGTTGAGCCCGATGCGCAGCACGCTCTGGGCGCCGGCGGGCCCGGATGTTGCCAGCGTGATCGCGAGCGTGAGGGTCACGAGGGACGTGAGGCGCAGGCTCATGAACGAGGGTCCTCCTCCATCGGGTGCAGGGTGGCGCGGGCGTCGACGGCGACGGCGCCCTTGCCGTGGCGTCCCACGATCAGCGGGTTGAGCTCGAGGTCGACCAGGCGGGGGCCGAGGTCGGCGGCCAGCCACGACACGCTCGCCACCGCCTCGGCAATGGCGTCGACGTCGAGCGGCGGGCGGCCCCGGGCGCCGGTCAGCAGCGGCGCGCCCCGGAGCGAGCCGATCATCGCGCGGGCCCGGTCGACGCTCACCGGAGCGGGCGCCAGCGCGACGTCGCCCAGGATCTCGACCGCGATGCCGCCGAGGCCGACCATCACCACGGCGCCGAAGTGCGGATCGCGACGGGCCCCGACGATGACCTCGGCCTCGCCGCGGATCATCGGCTGGACGGAAAAGCCTTCCAGACCGGTGTGCAGGCCGGCGCGGCGCAACGTCTCGAGCATCTCGCGCGCCGCCGCCGTCACCTCGGCCGCCGAGGCGAGGCCCAGCCGCACGGCACCGGCGTCGCTCTTGTGGACGATGCGGCGCGACACCGCCTTGAGCGCGACGGGAAACCCCAGCGTCTCCGCGGCGACGGCCGCGTCCTCGGGGGTGGCCGCCATCGTCCCCGCGGTCACCGAGACGCCGTACGCGGCCACGAGCCGCTTGACCTCGAGCTCGAGGAGATCGCCCCCGAGCGCGGTCACCGCAGCCACCATCGGCTCCTTGGCCGGGCGCGTGGCCGGCGCCGGCGGCGCGGCACGCTGCGCGTCGTGCTCGGCCACGAGCGCCAGGACGCGGAGCGCGTCCTCGCTGCGATCGAAGTAGAACTGCCCCAGCTCGCGCAGCGCCCGCCGCGGGGCGTCGGCGGCGGCACCGGGCGTGAGCGCGATCATCACCGGCTTGTCGGCGCCGGCCAGCGCCACCTCGCCGATGAGCCGCGTGCGCTTGGCGAAGAACGGCATCGAGGTGAGGACGACGAGCCCGTACGCCACGCCCGGGTCCTCGAGGAGAATCCGCAACACGTCGCCGGCGATCTCGATCTCCTCGGGCACGCGGCGGCCGCCGAGATCGACCGGGTTGTCGGCTTGCGGCGGCAGCAACAGCTCACCCAGCCGGGCGCGGGAGTCGGCGGTCAGCGTCGCCAGGGGAATCCCCAGCTCGCTCACCCGATCGGCCGCGATCCCACACCCGCCCCCGGACGACGACAGGATCGCAACGCCGCCCCGGCGAGACGAGCGGTGGCGGATGAGGAAGTGGGCCGCGCGGACCATGTCGTCCGGGTCACGCGCGAGGACCGCGCCTTCCTCGCGGCACACGGCCTCGAAGACCTCCCAGACGCCGGCGAGGCTCGCCGTGTGCGAGCGCGCGGACTTCACGCCGGCCTGCGTACGCCCCGTCTTCACGATCAGCACCGGCTTGCCGGCCGCGCGGGCCGCGGCCAGACTGCGCCGGAAGCGCGCGCCGTCGAGCAGCCCCTCGACGTAGACGCACAGGGCCTCGGTCTGGGGCTCGGCGACCATGTAGTCGAGGAAGTCGCAGATCTCGAGGTCCACCTGGTTGCCGAGCGACACGCCGTAGCGGAAGCCGATCCCATCGGCGGCGGCGCGGTCGAAGATCGAGACCATCAGCGCGCCGCTCTGGCTGACGAGCCCGATGGCCCCGTCCGGCAGCCGATCGGTGTCGAGGACCACCGACGAGCAGAGCGCGAGCCGGTGATGGGGGACGATCAGGCCCATGCAGTTCGGCCCCACCAGCCGCGTGCCGCTCTCGCGCGCGATCGCGACCAGCTCGGCCTGGCGCGCCGCACCCTCGTCGCCGGCCTCGGCGAAGCCGGTGGAGATGATGACGCAGCACCCCACACCGGCCGCGGCCGCCTCCCGCACGGTCGGCACGAGCGAGCCGCCCGGCACCGCCAGGATGGCGACGTCGGGGGGCGCCGGCGCGGCGGCGATCGCGGGATAGGCGCGGCGTCCCAGCACCTCGGCGCGGCGGGGGTTGATCGGCAGGATCTCGCCAGCGAAGCCGTGGCGCAGCAGGAAGTGCATGATGCGCCCGCCGAACTTGTCCTTGCTGTCGGAGGCGCCGAAGACCGCGACCGAGCGCGGATGCAGGATGCGGTCGATGTCCACGCGAGGACGCGCGCGCTCGTCGGAGAGCAGGGCGGTGTGAAGCGCGATCGTTGGTGCCAGGGGAGTGCGTTCCTCCTCGCCACGTCCGAGACTGTGCGCCCGCACTATATCGCAGTGCGCAACGGAGGTACACTGCGGGCGACGGAGGGCCGAGCATGAAGAAGCTGATGGCCGTCGCGGCTCTGGGAACGATCCTGATCGGGCTTTCAGCGATACCGGCCCACGCCGGCGGCCCGGTGCACGCCGCCCTGGCCCTGGGCGCATTCATCGTGCTCAGCCCTCTGCTGCTGCTCGGCGCGCTCGCGCAGCCCTTCTACGCCCCGCCGCCACCGGTCGTCTACACGACACCGCCGCCGGTGTACGCGCCCGCTCCCGCGTACTCAGCCACGTACTACGCGCCGGCGCCGCGGCCGCCGGCCATCAACCGTGAGGTCGTGTACGCGCACGGGCGCCACGTGCTCCTGGGCGACGGCGTGACCGTTGCCTATCGGTGGGTGTGGGTGCCAAATCCACCGGCCGGATCTCCACCACCGCCGCCGCCAAGGTAACGCGCGCCGCTCAGCGCCAGTTGTGACGGTAGCCGCCGCGATAGTAGCCGCCGTGGTAGTAGGGATGCGGCCGCGGCGCGATGATCACCGGCCGCGGCGCGACGATCACCGGCGGACCGAAGACGACGGGTTCCGGGAATGGTGCCAGCAGACACCCGCCCGTCCCCACGGCGGTCGCAGCGACAAGTACCAGACCCGCACCCAGACGACGAAGGGTTCCCGCTCGTAGCATCGTAGATCCTCCCACCCTGTCTGACGGGGGTGGGAGGATCGCTATTCCCGCCCGGTCGGAATCAGCGCTTCAACGCGAACTTCTGGAACGTATGACAATCTGCCGGGGCGTGCCCGCGGCTGACCGCGAAGGTCCACGTCACCTCGGCCACGTAGATGTCGCCCCGCGAGTCCACGGCGATGCCGTGCGGCGCGGCGAAGCTGCCGGGCGCGGTGGCCTGGGCGCCGCCCCACCGGGCGAGCAGCGTGCCGTCGCGATCGAAGACGCTGACCCGTCCGGGGCGCGGATCGTCGATCGCGCCGTGGCGCTGCGAGGTCTGGCCCCGGTGCCACCACAGCTCGGAGACGTGGGCGCGGCCCTGCGCGTCGAAGACCAGGTGGGTGGGGCGCTGCGTGTCGGTCCACTCCGCGAGGTACTCGCCGTCGGGACTGAAGATCTGGATACGATCGTTCTCGCGATCGCAGACGAACACGCGGCCGTCGGCGGCCACGGCGATGCCGTGGGGCAGGTGGAACTGCCCGGGACCGGTGCCCGACACGCCCCACGAGCGCTTCAGCGTGCCCGAGGGCGAGAACTGGTGCACGCGGCAGTTGCCGTAGCCGTCGGAGACGTAGAGATCGCCCTTCAGCCCGACCGCCAGGTTCGTGGGCCGGTTGAACGGGCCGGCCGCTCGCGGGATGTTGATCGAGTCCTTGCCGTCGTAACCGGTGTCCGAGGGTGTGTTCATGGTGCCCATCGTCATCAGCAGCTTGCCGGCCGGCGTGAACTGCCGGATGGTGTGGTTGCCGTCGTCGGTGCAGTAGACGGTGCCGTCGGGCCCGATGGTGATACCGTGCGTGCGGTAGGTGAAGTCGCCCTCGCCCCACGAGCCGAGAAACTTGCCGCCACGGTCGTACACGATGATCGGATGATCGCCGCGGCAGATGAGGAAGACCCGATCCTCGCCGTCCACCGCCACGCCCGCGACGTCGCGGTGCACGTAGCCGCCCGGCAGCTGCTCCCAGCCCTCGACCACGTCGTAGCGCGCCGTCCCTGACTGCGTCGTCATGACTACCTCCTCGGAGTGTCTTTGGCCGGATCCTTCGCGCCCTCGGGCTTGGCGGGGGCGCCGCCGCTCGTCTCGCGCGGGCGCTCGCCGCCGCCCGGGCGGCCCGCCGGGGCCCTGACCTCGATCTTGGCGCCACCGGTGAGTCGCGTCTGTCCGTCCGTCACGACTTGCTCGCCGGCCTGCAGCCCGCTGGCGACGATGGTCTCGTTGCCTTGCGTGCGGGCGGTCACGACGCGCCGTGTTTCCACCGTCGCGTCGGGCTTCACCACGAACACGAAGGCGCCCTGCTGACCCGTCTGCAGCGCTTGCGAGGGGATGACGATGGCGTCGGCCTGCACGGCCAGCGTGAGCGAGACGTTGGCGAACTGGCCCGGCCACAGCCGCCGTTCGTGGTTGGCGAAGGTCGCCTTGAGCCGGATGGTACCGGTCGTCACGTCGACCGCGTTGTCGATGAACGTCACCGCACCTCGCACGGGTCGCGTCTCGCCGCTGGGCACCGCGTCCACCGCCAGCGTGGCGTCGGCCATGTAGCGCTTGATCTCGGCCAGCTGCTGCTGGGGCACGGTGAACGACACGTAGATCGGCTCCACCTGATTGATGACGAGCAGCGTCGAGTCGTTCGTGCCCGTCGCCCGGACGACGTTGCCCTCGTTCATGCCGAGGCTGCCGGCCCGGCCGTTCACGGGCGAGCGGATCGTCGTGTAGCCGAGCTGCAGGCGGGAGTTCTCCACCGCCGCCTCGTCGGCGCGCACGGTCTGCTCGGCGCTGCGGATGGCCGCCTCGTCGGCGCGGACGGTCTCCTCCGCGCTCCGCACGTCGGCCTCGTCGGCGCGGAGGGTGGCCGTGAGCGACTCGGCGTTGGCCTTGACCTGGTCGTACTGCTCGCGCGAGACCAGCTCCTTGCCGAGGAGATCGGAGTAGCGCCGCTCCTGGGCCTGCGCGTTGGTGGCCTGGGCCTGGTCGCGCACCAGATTCGCGCGCGCCTGGCCGACCCGCGCGATGTCGCGCTGGAGCACGGCGCGCGCCTGCTGCACCTGCACCTGGTCCTTGGCCAGGTTCGCCTGGACCTGGGCGAGCGTGGCCTCGTAGGTGCGCGGGTCGATGCTGAACAGCAGGTCGCCCTTGCGCACGTCCTGGCCTTCCTTGACGTGCACGCGCATGAGCTCGCCGCCGACCTGGGCCTTGATCGAGACTACGGCGTACGCCTCGACCGTGCCGATCGCCTGGATCTGGATCGGCATCTCCTTGCGCTCCACGGCGGCAACCGCCACCGGTACGGCGGGGCGGCGGACCGGCTGCGGCGGCTTGGACTCGGCATTGCCACCGGAGCACGCCGCCGTCGCCACGAGCACGAGCGCCGGCAGCAGAGCGTGGACACCGCGTGAGCGCGTCATGAGCCTCCTGGAATCCGGTGAGGGGCCATGTCGGGGCCCCCCATGATACTCGCCCGTCGCCCGCCCAGGGCCAGGCGCAGGCGCTCGAGGTAGAGATAGACGACGGGCGTGGTGTAGAGCGTCAGCAACTGGGAGACGATCAGGCCGCCGACGATGGTGAGCCCGAGCGGCCGGCGCAGCTCGCCACCGGTCCCGAAGTCCAGCGCGAGCGGCAATCCACCGAGCAGCGCGGCCATGGTCGTCATCATGATGGGGCGGAAGCGCAGAAGGCAAGCCCGGGTGATGGCGTCCTCGGGGGGCCGGGACTCGCGCCGCTGGGCGTCGATCGCGAAGTCGATCATGAGGATGGCGTTCTTCTTGACCAGGCCGATCAGCAGCAGGATGCCGATCAGGGCGATGACGTCGAGGTCGGTGCGGAAGAGCAGCAGCGCCAGGATGGCGCCGACGCCCGCCGAGGGCAGCGTGGACAGAATCGTGATCGGGTGCACCAGACTCTCGTAGAGCACGCCGAGGACGATGTAGACGCAGATCAGCGCGGCCAGGATCAGCAGCGGCTGGGTCGCCAGCGAGGCCTGGAACGCCTGCGCCGTGCCCTGGAAGCTGGCCCGCACCCCGGCCGGCAGCCGCACCTCGCGCTCGGCGCCCTGAATCGCCGTGACGGCGTCGCTCAGGGCCACGCCCGGGGCCAGGTTGAAGGACAGGGTCACCGAGGGAAAGAAACTCTGGTGGTTCACGGCCAGCGGCGTGGTGGCGGGCGCGAAACGCGTGATCGTGGCCAGCGGGACCTGGCCGCCGGCGGCGGAGCGCACGTACACGCCCTTGAGCGCGTCGGGGCTCTGCTGGAAGCCCGGCGCTACCTCCAGCACCACGAAGTACTGGTTGAGGGCGCGGTAGATGGTCGAGACCTGGCGCTGGCCGAAGGCGTCGTAGAGGGTCTCGTCGATGGCCTTGGGCAGGATGCCCAGGCGCGAGGCGCTGTCACGATCGATCACCAGCGCGGCCTGCAGCCCGCGGTTCTGCTGGTCGGTCGCGACGTCGCGGAGGCCCTCGATACCCCGCAGCTTGGCAAGCATCTGGGGGGCGAAGGCGTTGAGCTCGGCGAGCTCGGTGCTCTGCAGCGTGTACTGGAACTGCGCGTTGCTGGGCCGGCCGCCGATCCGGAGGTCTTGCACGGGCTGCAGGAACAGGTTGGCGCCGGGGACCCGCGCGACCTTACCGCGCAGGCGACCGATCACGACCTCGGCCGAGACGCGGCGCTCCTCCAGCGGCTTGAGGGCCACGAACATCCGTCCCGTGTTGGTGGTGTTGAGGTTG
>JBGPZN010000557.1:0-2463 GCA_041493815.1 Methylomirabilia bacterium | reverse complement strand
GCGCAGCAGCGTCAGCACCAGGACCACCACCAGCGCACCGCGCATGGCCAGCGCCCAGCGATCGCCGCGGACGCTGGGCGGCACCAGGCGTCCCCCGCTCTGCCGCCGCCAGTACAGCAGCCCCTCCAGCGCCAGCAGCACGACGGCGAGCAGGACGAACAGCGGCCACAGCTCGCGCTGGATCGGCACCGGCGCCGTCACCTCCGCCGACGGACCGGCCGGCGCCGGAAGTGGGCGCGGCTCCAGGTTCGACTCGTCGGCGTCCATGAGGTTGACGGCCACCCGGAGATCGCCGCGCGCGGTCGCCAGCGTGTAGAGGCCGACCTCGTCGGTCTCGGTGAAGCTCACCGCCCCGCGCGTCACCGGCGCCTTCACCGAGCGGCCACTCGGCGTGGTGACGGTGGCCGAGGTGATGCCGTGGGGGACCGGCAGCAGGATCGGCTGGCCGGCGGCCAGCTGCAGGCTCGACTGGTCGAGCGCCGCCGGATGCAGCCAGCGCAGCGTGTTGGAGAGGATCAGCGGGAAGGCGACGCGCAGCGGGAAGTCGGTCTTGAACAGGTCGAAGCCGATGATGATCGCCTTACGGTCCTGCTCCTCGAGGGCGTAGATCAGCGGGCCGCCGACGGCCTCCACCAGCGCGCGCCCGGCCGACAGCGGGCGCAGGCGCATCGCGTCCTCGATGGCGACCTTGGCGAACTCGACGTGGCGCATCACGGGATGCGCGCGGTCCCAGTCCATGATCGTCGGCTGCTCGAGCCGGCCGAGCACCTCCATCGGCACGTCGGGGGGTACCGTGTTGACGAACACGAACCGCCCCGAGCCGACCCGGGGCGGCGACGCCGAGTCCAGCACGACCACGTCGGCCTCGCCCATGCCGCCCTGGTACTGGTCGGGCGTCTTCACCTCGAGGGCGACCTGGGGATCGGTCTTGAGGACCTTTTCCAGGAAGAGGTTGCCGGGGCTGACCAGCACCACCGCGATCTTCCGCGGCGGCGGCAGCACCGCCCACGCAACGTTGTCGGAGGTCAGGTCGTCGTCGATGTGCAAGCGCGCCGCCACCGCCCCGCCGCCCCCGTGACTGAAGGGCACCACGACCGAGCGCCGCACGCTCGGCTCGAGCGCCACCGACTTCTCGGCCAGCGTCTTGCCGTCGAGCTCCAGCGAGAAGGTGAACGTCTGCGACTCCGGCGTGTAGTTCACGAGCGAGACGAACGCCTGGTAGTCGAAGGAGCCGGCGTAGCTCTTGCGCACCGAGAGGTTCGTGATGCCCACGTTCTGGCTGCGCCGGCCGACACCGACCCAGCGCACGCGCGCATCGCTCACGTCCACCACGCGGCTGGTGGCGAAGGCGCCGTCGGTGAAGACGTGGATCTCGGCGCGCGGATCGGTGCCCACCAGCGCCCGGGCCGTGCGCACGGCCTCGGCCAGGCGGGTCGGCAGGTCGCGGGCGTAGGCGCCGCGGATCGCCGACAGGGCCCGGTCACGGTCGCGCGACAGCGCCGCGGTCACGGTCGGCTGCACGCCGGCCTCGATCACCATCACCTCGGCGCCCTCGCCGAGCCGGCGCACCAGCGTCGCCGCCTCCGAGCGGGCGACGTCGAACCTCGAGGGCGACACGTCGCGGGCCTTCATCGAGGCCGACAGGTCGAGGACGATCACGACCTTGCGGGCGCCCTCGCCCATCACGGTGGCGACGGGCCGGGCCAGCGCCAGCGTGAGCGCGATCAGGGCGAGGATCTGCAGGATCAGCAGCGGATCGCGCTGCAGACGCTGAAAGAACGTGGACGCCTCGCGGTCGCGCAGCGCCGCCTGCCATAACAGCAGGCTCGACACCCGCCGCTCGCGCCGGCGCACCTTGAGGAAATAGAGGAGCACCAGCGGCAGCGACAGCGCGAGCGCCGCGAAGGCGAGCGGGGAGAGGAAGCTCATCCGAGCATCCGGCCGCGGAGCTGGGCCACCACGAACGCCTCGACCGGCGTGTCGGTGACCACCCGGTGATAGCCGATCTCGTGCGAGCGGCAGAACGTCTCCACGCGCTCGAGGAACTCGCGGAGGCGGTCGCGGTAGGCGCGCAGCGCCTCGGCGTCCACGGTGAGGTCGCGCAGCTCGCCCGTCTCGCTGTCGATCAGCCGCATGTCACCCCCCAGCGTCGGGTTCATCTCCTCGGGATCGAGCAGGTGCACGAGGTGCACGTCGAAGCGCCGCTCGAGCAGCGCCCGTACGCCGCGGTCGTAGCCGACCGGGTCGAGCAGATCGGAGACGACGACGACCAGTCCCGACTCGCGCGCGCGCTTGGCGTAGTTGCCGAGCCCGTCGTCGAGACCGGTGCCGCCGCCGGGGCGCACCTCGGTCAGGAAGTCCATCATCGGCAGGATCTGGCCCCGCCCGCGCGTCGGCGGCCAGCCCTCGCCCACCCGCTCGCGCAGGACGCCGAGGCCGACGCGCTCGTGGTTGACGAGCCCG
>JBGPZN010000062.1:0-11122 GCA_041493815.1 Methylomirabilia bacterium | reverse complement strand
GGCGATGGTGAACTCCGGGTACATGTCGAGATAGCGGGCGGGGTCCACCGCGAACACGGGGAAGGCGTTGCTCTCGTTCTGGTACTTGGCGCCAAACCAGTCGGCGCTGGCGACGGCCACCACGCCGGGCACGCGCTCGATCCGGCGCAGGTAGGCCATGGGCAGCGGCTCGATGATCGAGTAGCGGGCGGTGGTGAGCAGCCGCTTGGCGTCGGCCGCGTCCGCGCCCGACTCGAAGGCCACCTGCACGGCCTGGAGCAGGCCGAAGAGCAGGAACGCGACCAGCACCGAGAGCAGCGTGAGGGTGGTGCGCGTCTTCTTCCGGAAGAGCTGCGCCCACAGCAGCGGCAGGAACTTCACGGCCCGCCCGCTCGGGTGGCCTCCGCCAGCGTGCCCTTGTCCAGGTGCAGCGCTCGCTGCGCGTACTCGGCCGCCTTGGGGTCGTGGGTGACCATCACGATGGTCTTGCCGTGCTCGCGGTTGAGCATCTGCAGCAGCAGCATGATCTCGTGGGCGGTGGCGCGGTCGAGGTCGCCGGTCGGCTCGTCGCAGACCAGCAGCGTGGGGTCGGAGACGATGGCGCGGGCGATCGCCACGCGCTGCTCCTGCCCGCCGGAGAGCTCCTTGGGCTTGTGCCGGGCCCGGTCGCCCAGGCCGACCAGCGTCAGCGCGATCTCGGCGTGCCGGCGGCGCTGGGCCGCGCTGAGGCCGGTGAGCAGCAGCGGCAGCTCCACGTTGCGCTGGGCCGAGAGCACCGGCAGCAGGTTGTAGAACTGGAAGACGAAGCCCACGTTGGCGGCCCGCCAGCGCGAGAGATCGCCGCTGCCGAGCTGGTCGATGCGCCGGCCGTCGACCGTGATGGTGCCGGCCGTCGGCGTGTCGAGCCCGCCGATGAGGTTGAGCAGCGTGGTCTTGCCGGAGCCGGACGGTCCCATCAGCGCGACGAAGTCGCCGCGGGGGATGTCGAGGTCGACACCGTGCAGCACCTCGATGGCCTCGCCGCCGCGCCGGTACGTCTTGGTCACGCCACGGATCTCGATCAGCGCGGATTGACCACGTGGGGGGCCCCGATACGGCCCCCCCCGCCCCCCAGCGCTCGGAGCGCCGCGGCAAAGCCGTGGCGCTCCTCGATCACGCGCGTCGTCATCGGGTGCCCTCGGCCACGCGCACGGCGTCGCCGTCCTTGAGCATCGCTGGCGGTGCCACCACGACGCGCTCGCCGGCGCGCAGCCCGCTGACGATCTCGCGCTCGGCGCCGATCGCTTGGCCCAGCGTGACGCCGCGGCGCTCGACGCGCTCGACGGCGTAGACGAAGACCGCGGCGGCGGCGCCCTCGCCGCGCACGGCCTCGGCGGGGACGAGCACGGCCGGCGCCGCCGCCGGGCGGCCCGTCGCCGGCGCGGTCGTGAGGAACGCAACACGGATGCCCATGTCGGGCACGATGCGGGTGTCCTTCGACTTGATCGCGATGCGGACCTTCACCGTCGCCTTGCTGCGGTCGGCCGTGGGGATGATCGCGATCACCGAGCCCGGGATCTTCCAGTCGGGGTAGGCGTTGAGCGTGGCCTCCACCGGTTGGTCGGCGGTGACCCGGTTGATGAACGACTCATTGACGTCGACCTGGATCTCCAGCGAGTCCATGTCCACGATGGTGCCGATGCCGGTGCGGGTGAAGCCGCCGCCGGCCGAGATCGGCGAGATCATCTCGCCCGGCTGGGCCGACTTGGCGATCACCACGCCGCCGAACGGCGCGCGGATGACGGTGTTATCGAGCTGCACCTGGGCCACCGCCACCGCCTCGCTGGCCACCCGGACCTGGTCGACGTTGTTGGCCAGCCTGGCGCGCAGCATGTCGCGCTGGGCAAGGGCGGCGTCGAGCGATTGCGCGGCGATGAGCTGGCGGGCGTGCAGCTCCTGTTGCCGCGCGTAGTCGCGCTCGGCCTGGGCGAGCTGGGCGCGGATCTCGCCCTCCTGGGAGCGGGCGGCGGCCAGCTGGGCGCGCGCCAGCGTGAGCTGCGCCTTCACCTCGGTGTCGTCGAGCCGGGCGAGGACGGCGCCCGCGGTCACGCGCTGGCCCTCCTCGATCAGCACCTCGGTGACCTTGCCGGTGATCTTCGCCGACACCGTCGCCTGCCGGCGCGCGGTGACGTAGCCGCTGGCGTCGAGCACCGAGCCGGCGCCGCCGGCCGTGGTGGCGGCGCGGGCGGCGACGGTGCGCACCGTGGGCGGCGTGACCCGCGCCCACACGAACCACGCGCCGGCGGCGACGGCGAGCAGTGCGACCGCGGTGAGCACGAGCCACCGCCCGCGCGCCCGCCGGGGGCGCGTGTCACGATCGATGCGCAGCTCCTTGAGGAGTTCCGACGTCGACATGGCAGGCAACCCATTCAGTGTGCCACAGGCGAGCCGGCGTATCGGGTGCTAGACTCCCGCCCGAAAGGAGAACGACCATGGCCAAGCTGGCTGATCCGCTCGACTCGCTGCCGCCCGAGGCCAAGCGCGTGTACGACAAGATCACGGCCAAGCGCGGCTTGGTCCGCGGGCCGTTCGCCTCGCTCATGCACGATCCCGAGCTGGCCGAGCGCGTCGGCGATCTCGGCGAGTATCTTCGCTTCGGAGGCACGCTGCCCGGCGACATCCGCGAGCTGGCCGTGCTCGTCACCGCCCGTGCGATCGACCAGCCCTACGAGTGGGTGGCCCACGCGAGGATCGCGCGCACCGAGAAGCTGCCCGACGACGTCATCGAGCGTGTGCGCACCCGCGGCGACCTGTCGGCGCTCCCGCCCCGCCTGGCCCGCCCCGCCCGCGTCGTGCAACACGTCCTGGCCTGCGAGTCGATTCCGCGCGCGCTGCAAGACGAGGTGCAGAAAGAGCTCGGGCTCGGCGGGCTCATGGAGCTGGTGGTCCTGGTCGGCCACTACCGGCTGATCGCCGGCGTGCTCTTCGCCTTCGACACGCCGCTGCCGGACGGCACGCCGCCGCCCTTTTGAAGCGGCTGGTGCCGTGGCTGGCGGCGGCGGGGGTCCTCACACTCGCCGCGACGCTGGTCGCCCTCACGCTGCGGCCCGCGACGGTGCCGACGTACTCGCCGACGCCGCCGGCGCCGCGGGAGGCCGGGCGCGCGCTGGTCGGGCCGGTCCTCTATACGGTCGACGCGACGGTCGCCGAGGAATGGCGCCACTTCTCCTTCCAGCTCGGCTCCGTGATCGAGGCGCCGGCGAGCTGGGACCTGGCGTTTCGCCGCTATGCGATCGTGACCGGCGCCGGCGGCGGCATCCTCGATCTCGGCGAGGTCCGCTTCGACGAGGTGCGCAGCGTGCCCGCCGCCGGCTATCAGGCCAACGAGGGCAACGCGGATCCGCGCAACCCGGCCATCGCCGCCTGGTACCACTACGGGTTCTTCACGCACGTGCTCAGCCCGAAGCCGCGCGTGTGGGCGGTACGGACGCCCGACGGCCGCTACGCCAAGCTGGAGATGGTCGGCTACTACTGTCCCGGCTCCACGCCGGGGTGTCCGACGTTCCGCTACGTCTACCAGGGTGACGGCTCGACGACCGTCGCGCGCTGACATAGCATGGCGACCATGAGCGAGCCCATCCGCGTTCACCTGCGCATTCCCGGCACCGCACCGATGCCCCAGCTGATCCGCCTCATCCAGGACGTCGAGGCCGCCGGCTTCGACGGCGCCGGCATTCTCGACAGCCAGATGATCTCGCGCGACACGTTCGTCGTCCTCGGCCAGGCCGCCACGAACACGTCGCGGTTGACGCTGTTTCCCGCGGTCACCAACCCGTTCACCCGCGATGCCTCGGTCCTGGCCGGCGCGATCCAGACCGTCGAGGAGCTGGCGCCGGGGCGGGTGAAGTTCGTGATCGGCACCGGCTACACCTCGGCCAGCACCATCGGCCGCAAGCCCGCGACGCTCGCCGAGATGCGCGCTTGCATCGCGACCGTGAAGGCGCTGCTGGACGGCAAGACGGTGGACTTCAATGGCACGCCCGGCCGGTTGGGCTACGCGTCGGGGCGGCCGATCCCGGTGCTGATGGCGGCCTCGGGGCCCAAGGCCATCGAGGTCGCCGGCGAGATCGCCGACGGCGTGCTGCTGCTGGTCGGGTTCAACCGCGGCATCATCCAGCGCGCCCTCGAGCACCTCGAGCGCGGCGCCAAGCGCGCGGGCCGCCGCCTCGACGACCTCGAGATCATCTGGGCCGCGCGGATCGGAACGGCCGCGACCACGCAGGAGGCGCGTCGCCTCGCGCGCCCCACCGCCGTGCACTGGGGCGTCCTGCGCTGGGGCGGATACTGGCTCGAGCCCGCCGGGCTCACGCTGCCGAAGCTCGAGATCCCCGACGCCGTCCACCGGATCTATCCCGATCTCTCCCACGCCCACGACTGGGAAGCCGCGATCGCCGCCACGTCCTTCGTCCCCGACGACGTCGTCGCCCAGCTCTGCGACGCCGTCGGCCTGATCGGCACCCCGGTCGACTGCGCCGCCCGGATCCTCGAGATGACGAAGCTCGGCGTGCGTAACCTCTACCTGATGCCGCTGCTGACGTTCGCACCGCCCGAACAAGAAATCGCCGCCTTCCGCGACGTCGTCTTCCCCCGCCTGCGGGCCGAGTCGTAGCTCCCAGGTCACACGTTCGCGTCTTCGTGCCGCGACGGGGACGGGCGGGCACCCGGTGGGGTCGGTGGCTCCACGAGGCGGGAGTCCGCTTCGAACCGGCCTTGGCTGGGCTCCACCCGGCTGGGGGGCGCACGGTGACGGCAGGAGGGAACGGGCCCACCGACCCCACCGGGTATCCACCCATCCCCGTCGCGACACGGGGCGGCGGACTTCTGATTCATGAGATCGGACGTATCCTGAGGGGCATGATCTCGCGATTGGTTCCGGCGCTCGTCGTCGTGCTTGTGGCGGGACTGGCGCCGTCGGTCAGTCTGGCCGATCCCAGCTCGCCGGCCGTGGAGCAGCGACGCCAGGCGCCGGCGGGCGCCGACGCGGAGAGCGAGTACGACCGCGGCGTGCGGGCGCGGGTGGCTAAGGACTGGGTAGCGGCGGTGGACGCGTTTCACCGGGCCCTCACGCTGCGCGCAGCGTTTCCCGAGGCCTGGAACGAGCTGGGCTACGCGTTCCGCAACCAGGGCCGGTACGCGGAGTCGCTCGACGCCTACCACGAGGCGCTGCGGCTACGACCGGAGTTCCCCGAGGCGCTCGAGTACCTCGGCGAGGCCTACGTGAAGATGGGGCGGCTCGAGGACGCGCGGAGGGTGCTGGAGCGGCTGCGCGTGCTCGACGCCGGGCGCGCCGCGGAGCTGGCCGAGGAGATCAGAACCGCGACGCCGTGAGCGTCACGTCGGCCTGCGCCCAGACCGTGCGGAAGCTTGCCTCCGCCCGCGCGGCCTCGGCGGTCTTGCCCTGGGCGCGCAGGCTCTGGGCCAGGCCGAACAGCGACCAGCCGTTGCCCGGATTCCGTTTCAGGTCCTCGCGGTAGACCGCCTCGGCGTCGGCGGCGCGGCCGGCCTGCAGCAGCACGGCGCCCAGCGCCTGGCGTACGGGGAAGTACCACGGCGGCGGCTCGGTGAACCAGTGCGTGTCCTGCTCGGCCACGGCGGCCCGCAACAGCCGGTCGGCCGTCGCGACGTCACTGCCCCTGGCCGCGATCTCACCCGCCAGCACGTTGGCGGCGAGCTGCAGCAGGTTCTTCGCGCGGAAGAAGAACGCGACCGTGCGCTCGGCCGGCACCGACTGGAGGATGCCCTCCAGCTCGCCCAGCTCGCGGCGCGCGTCGGCGGCCTGGCCCTTCGCGGAGAACGCCAGGCCCCGCGCGTAGTGCCACACGCCGCGCGTGTACGGCCATTCGCGCGGCGGGGCCGGAAGGCGGAGCACCTCGTCCCAGCGGCCGAAGCGGACCAGCGCCACGATCGGCGCCACCGGCGCCGTCTCCATGTCCGGCATCTGCTTGATCATCTCGGGCGACGCATTGCCGGCGAACTCGCGGGCGGCGCGCAACGTCTCCGCGCTGCGGCCCTGCATGCTGGTCGACTGCCAGATGAAGTCGATGTTGTGCGGATGGTAGAGGCCGCGGTAGATCGGACTCGGCTGCGCCGTCTTGAAGTAGGCGAGGTCCGCCTGCACGGCCGCGGTGTTCACGGCCACGGCGTCGGCGTACCGTCCGACCCGCCAGTAGATGTGCGACGGCATGTGCACGATGTGCCCGGCGCCGGGCATCAGCTTGGCCAGCCGGTCGGCGGCGGCCTCGGCGCGGCCGGGCCGGGTGCTCGCCTCGACCGCGTGGATGTAGAGGTGCAGCGCGCCGGGATGATTGGGATTGCGGGCCAGCACGCGCTCGATCGTCTGTACCAGCTCCTCGGTGCCCGGCTGCGGGGTGCCGTCGGCGGTCCACAGGTTCCACGGGCGGAGGTTCATCATGGCGTCGGCGAAGAACGTGGCCGCCTCGAGGTCGTCGGGGAACCGCCGCGCGACCTCCCGCATCGCGTCGGCGTAGACGCCGTCGAGCGTCGCCCGCGCCGCCGCGGGATCGGCCGAGTGCCGCCGGGCGACGGCGTCGATGAGCGCGCGCTCCTCGGGGCGCGTGCCGGCCGCGAGCGCGGCCGCCTGCGGGACCGCGACGAGCGCGCGCGTCTCCCGCTCGCCGTTGGTGGGGGCGTTGTAGTTGGAGCCCTCGGTCATCGCGATGCCCCAGAAGCACATCGCGCACTTCGGATCGAGTCGCGCGGCCTCGCGGAACGCCTTCTGCGCCTCGTGATGGTTGAAGGCGTAGACGAGGCGCAGGCCCTGATCGAACCAGCGCTGGGCATCGGTGGACGCCGTGGTGATCCGGTACGAGTAGCTGCCGAGCGAGTCGTAGAGGACGGGACGCGTGTTGGCGGCGTGCGGGGCGTGCGCGCCGTCCTGGGGCTGGGTGGCACAGGCCGCCACGAGGAGCGCGAGCGCGGGGAGTCCGATCCACCGGGGTCTTCTCATGATGGCCGAGCCTACACCTTGGAGCGTGAACCCACGAGCGATCACGCGGATTCTGGGCGGGCGCCAAGACGCCGCAATTCATCTTCGACAAGGCGACGGAGGTCGGGGTCCAATTCGCCTCCCCCGACGGCGAAAATCTCCACTGAGCGGAGCCCGCGATCGTCACCGCGCCGATCCCGGAGAACGAAGACTCGAGGGCTGTGGAGGAACGCCGCGACCAGGCCCGCATAGGTCTCCGACGCGTCAGCGGGCACGATTACGAGGCACCGTTGGCCGATAGCCATGGCGCGACTACTCGATCACCTGATCCGCCTGCGCCAACAGCGACGGCGGGATCGTGAGGCCCAGGGCCTTGGCGGTCTTGAGGCGGCGGTCCATGCCGGCACGGTAGAGCAGCCGCTGGTCACGAGTCAATATCGCCGTGAACCCATATCGCCGTGAACCCGTCGCCGTGAACCTGCCTACACCATGTATGATGACCGCGAAACGCTTTGGCCGCTTCGACGCCCACCGCTGTGCCGTCGACGTTCGCCGCCCTGAAGGCGCCCATCGGGCCGAGTACGTGACCTTCGCGTGGATGACCTGGGAGGTGACCCACGATCCCTTGTCGCTGGGCTACCTCGGCCTGGCCCAGGGCGCGCCGCTGCTGGTCTTCCAACTCTGTGGCGGCGTGCTGGCCGACCGCACCGACCGGCTACGGCTGCTGATCGGTACCCAGGCCCTCACCGCGCTCGTCCTCACGATCGCCTTCGGCCTGACGATGCTCGGCTGGGTCCGCCTCGAGCACCTGCTGGTGCTGGCGGCGCTGAGCAACACCTTCCGCGCCTTCGACGAGCCGAGCCGGCTGGCGCTGATCCCCCAGCTCATCGATCGCGAGCGGCTGGCCAACGCGATCGCGCTCGGCTCGATTCCCTGGCAGGCCGGCCGGATGATCGGCCCGTCGATCGCCGGCATCCTGATCGCGGCGTTCGGCGGCGCCGTCGGCTTCGGACTGGCGGCAGGCGTCTCGTACCTGGCCCTCGTGCTCTACAGCCGGCTGCAGGTGTACGGTCGGACGCCGACGAGCGACGGGCGGCCCGTCCTGCGCCAGTTCACCGACGGCCTCAACTTCGTCGTCCGCAATACCAGCCTGATCGGCCTGGCCACGGCGCTGTTGCTGGGCGCGACCTGCATGGGGCTGCTGCTCATGGCCTTCTCGCAGTCGCCGGCGATGTGGGTGGCGCTGCCGCTGCTGGCGCTGGTCGGCTTCAGCAACACCTTCTATCTCACGCAGGTGAGCACGTTCATCCAGCAAGGCGTGCCCGACCAGCTGCGCGGCCGCGTGCTGAGCCTCTACTCGCTCTGCTGGAACCTGCTCCCGCTCGGCGGCCTCGTGAGCGGCGTGCTCGCCGCGGCCGTCGACGCGCGCTTCGCGATCCTGTTCGGCGGCGGCATGGTGGCCATGAACGCGCTCGTGCTGCTCACGTCCCGGCGACTACGCGCGATCGGGTAGGATGGGGGCCATGACCCACACTCCCTGCCACCCCAGGACGGGCTGCGGATGAAGCACAGCGGCCAGCGCATTCTCACGAGTCATGCCGGCAGCCTGCCGCGCCCGGACGATCTGATCGAGCTGAACCGGGCACGCCAGGCGGGCGAGTCGAAGGACGAGGGGGGATACCAGCAGCGCCTGGGCTCGGCGGTCGGGGAGGTCGTGCGACGGCAGCAGGCCGCGGGCATCGACGTCCCCGGCGACGGCGAGTACGGCAAGGCCATGGGCCAGCGCATCAACTACGGCGCCTGGTGGAGCTACTCGTTCCAGCGCCTGGGCGGCCTCGTGCTGGGCCCCGAGATCTACAAGGTGCCGCCGCGACGCTCGGAGCCCGGCCAGGTCCGGCTGACGAGCTTCTCCGACCGCCGCGACCGACAGCTCTTCGCCACCGCCTACGCCGACCCGCATTCGGGCGTGTCGACGGTGCCGCCCGGGAGCGGCGGCATGAAGCTGCCCGTGTGCACGGGGCCGCTCACGTACACGGGGCAGGAGGCCATCCGCGCGGACATCGCCCACTTCAAGACGGCGCTGCAGGCGGCAGGCATCGACGAGGGGTTCATGACCTCGATCGCGCCCGGCAGCGCCTCCCGGATCGGCAACGAGCACTACAAGACGGAGGAAGAGTTCCTCTACGCCTGCGCCGACGCCATGCGCGAGGAGTACCGGGCGATCATCGACGCCGGGCTCGTCCTGCAGCTCGACGATCCGGCCGTCGCCGAGAACTGGGACATGATCAACCCGGCGCCCTCCGTGGAGGGCTACAAGAAGTTTGCGATGGTGCGGATCGAGGCGCTCAACCATGCGCTGCGGGGACTGCCGCAAGATCGGATCCGGTTCCACCTCTGCTGGGGAAGCTGGCACGGCCCGCACGTCACCGACATTGCCATGCGCGACATCGTCGACGTCATGCTGGCAGTGAACTGCCAGGCCTACTCGTTCGAGGCGGGCAACGTGCGTCACGAGCACGAGTGGCGGGTGTGGGAGCACGTGAAGCTGCCGGCCGGCAAGATCGTGATTCCCGGCGTCGTCAGCCACGCCACCAACGTGGTGGAGCACCCCGAGCTGGTGGCTGACCGCATCGTGCGCTTCGCGAAGCTCGTCGGACGTGAGAACGTGATCGCGGCGACCGACTGCGGCCTGGGCGGGCGCGTCCATCCGCAGATCGCCTGGGCCAAGCTGGAGACGCTGGCCCAGGGGGCGGACCTGGCCACCAAGCAGTTGTGGCGATGACCTGGAGGCGGTGATGAAATTCGGCCTGCGCTATGCGAGTCTCGGAAGGTACGCGAACGGACCGGCGGCGGTCGAGCTGGCGCAGGCTGCGGAGGCGGCCGGCTTCGACTCGATCTGGACGGTCGAGCACGTCATCGTGCCGGCCCAGTACCAGTCGAAGTACCCGTACTCACCCACCGGCAAGATGGGCTCCGGCCTCGAGGACTTCCCGATCCCCGATCCGTTGATCTGGCTGGCGTACATCGCCTCCGCCACGCGGACGATCAAGCTGGGGACGGCGATCCTGATCTTGCCCCAGCGCAACCCCGTGGTCACCGCCAAGGCGGTGGCCACCCTCGATCACCTGGCCGGCGGCGGCCGCGTGCTGCTGGGGATCGGCGTGGGCTGGCTGGCCGAGGAGTTCGCCACGCTCGGCGTGCCGTTCGAGGACCGCGGGCCGCGCACCGACGAGTACGTCGCGGCGATGCGCACCCTGTGGCGAGACGAGCGCGCCAGCTTCAAAGGGCGCTTCGTGTCGTTCAACGAGGTGTTCTGCCGGCCGCGGCCGGCCGCAGGCCGGATCCCGATCATCGTGGGCGGCGACACGGCGGCGGCCGCCCGGCGCGCGGGCCGTCTCGGCGACGGCTACTTCCCGGCGCGCGGGGCGCCCGCCGAGCTGTTCGACGAGATGCGACGCGCCGCCGAGGCGGCGGGCCGGGATCCCGCCGCCATCGAGCTCACCGTGTCGGCGCCGACCGAGGTCCACGAGATCGAGGCGCTGGCCAAGCAAGGCATCACGCGGGTGGCGGTGCCGATCAGCTCGGGCGCCGGACTGCCGGCGCAGGTCAAGACGCCGGACGACGTGCTGCGCTATGGGAAAAACGTGATCGCGAGGTTCGCTCGATGAGTGAGTGCAAGCACGGCATGAAGTCGGGATGCTCCTACTGCCACGCCCCCCCGCCCATGATCCCCAAACGGCCGGCGGCGGTGCCCAAGCCACGCGCCAAACCCACGAAGCTCTCGGAGAAGATGAACGACCGCATGACCTCGCTCAAGCAGCGCCTGAAGAAGATCCGCGGGGACTGACGAGCGTTTGCAGGTAGGGGGGCCATGTTGGGCCCCCAGCCCGAGCGTGTTATCGAGGAGCGCTCCGGCTCCGCCGGGGCGTGACGAGCGTTGGGGGTATGGGGGCCATGTCGGGGCCCCCAAGTAAGTCAATCGAGCGCCCCGGCTCCGCCTACACGTACACGCGCGGAACGCGGGTGTTGATGTTCGTCAGCACCTCGTAGGGGATCGTGCCCGCCCACTGGGCCAGGTCCTCGCAGGTGATGCGCTCGCCGCCGTCGGCGCCGATCAACACGACCTCGTCGCCGTTGTAGGACGTGTCCCACTCGATG
>JBGPZN010000594.1:0-2257 GCA_041493815.1 Methylomirabilia bacterium | reverse complement strand
TGTTCGAGAAGGGCGTGGCGCCGCACGTGTGGTCGAGCCGTACGACGTCTCATGCAACAGGCCTCGCCACAGCCGGTCCGGGGCGTCGCGCAGGATGTCGCGCTCGCGGCGGTGCATGAGGTCGGCTTCCAGCGGGTCACGGTCGTCGTAGCCCACGAGATGAAGGGTACCGTGGGTGACCAGCAGGTCGAGCTCGAGGGCGAGGGGCGCGTGCAGGCGCCGGGCCTGGCGTCGTGCCGTGTCGGCGGAGACGACGATCTGGCCGACGAGCTGGCCGGGCGCGGCCGGCGCTTCGAGCGGGAAGGCCAGCACGTCGGTGCGGCGGCCGACGCCGCGGTAGCGCGCGTTCAGCCGCCGGATCTCGGCGTCGTCGACGACCGCGACCTCCACCGTGCCGCCCGGGCGGCCGACGGCGGCCAGCGCCCGGGTGACGGCCCGGGCCAGGCGGGGGACGGCGATCGGGACGCGACGCTGGCGGTTGTCGATGGCCGCCGGCATCAGCAAGCGCTGGTGGTCGCCTCGTCGTCGCGGGCGGGCGGGGCGGCCCGCGGCCGGGCGGCGGGGCGGCGTTCCTCGTGCGCGCCGTACGCCCGGATGATCTCCGAGACGAGCCGGTGGCGGACCACATCGTGCTCGTCGAAGTACGTGAACGTGATGCCCGGCACGCCCTTGAGGATCGCCTGCACCTCGATCAGCCCGGAGTGGCGCGAGGACGGCAGGTCGACCTGGGTGACGTCGCCGGTGATCACCATCTTGGAGTTGAAGCCGAGCCGGGTGAGGAACATCTTCATCTGCTCGGTGGTGCTGTTCTGCGCCTCGTCGAGGATGATGAACGCGTCGTTCAGCGTGCGGCCCCGCATGTAGGCGAGCGGCGCGATCTCGATGGCCCCCTTCTCCATGAGGGAGGCGACCTTCTCGGCCTCCAGCATGTCGTAGAGCGCGTCGTACAGCGGGCGCAGGTAGGGATGGACCTTCTCGTAGAGGTCGCCCGGCAGGAAGCCGAGCCGCTCGCCCGCCTCGACCGCCGGCCGCGTGAGCACGATGCGCGCGACCTCGCGCTTCATGAGCGAGGACACCGCCATCGCCACCGCCAGGAACGACTTGCCGGTGCCGGCGGGCCCGATGCCGAACACCATGTCGTGGCCACGGATGGCGTCGACGTAGCGCTTCTGCCCGCGCGTCTTGGGCGTGATCAACTTCTTGCGCGAGGGCACGGCGATGGCGTCGGTGAAGACCGACTTGAGGTCCGCCTCGGCATCGTCGGCGACCATCCGCACGGCCGCCCGCACCTCCCCGCCCCGCAGGGGCGCGCCCGAGCGCAGCAGATCGGCCAGCTGGGTGAGCGCGCGCTCGGCCCGCCGCACCTGCCGCTCGTTGCCCTTCAGCATGATGTCGTGGCCGCGGGCGACGATGCGGACGTCGAACTCGGACTCGAGGGTGCGGAGGTGGTCGTCGTTGCGGCCCAGCAGCTCGCCGAGATCGACCTCGGGCGCCAGCGACAGTCGGCGGGTGATGGTGGTGGTCGCTTCGCTCAAACGCCTATCGTTCCCCGGTCCCGAGTCTACCACGCGCCTCCCAGCCGCCTCACCGCGGGCGCTCCTCCTCGGGGAGGACGACGCGGATATGCAGCTCGCGCAGGCGCTCGGGCGGCACCGGCGCCGGCGCCTGCATCATGAGGTCCTGCGCCTGCTGGTTCATCGGGAACGCGATCACCTCGCGCAGGCTGCGCTCGCCGGCCAGCAGCATGACGATGCGGTCGATGCCGGGGGCAGAGCCGCCGTGGGGCGGGGCGCCGTACTTGAAGGCGTTCAGCATCCCGCCGAAGTGCGCCTCCACGTGCTCGCGGGTGTAGCCGGCGATGGCGAAGGCCCTGTACATGATGTCGGGCCGGTGGTTGCGGATCGCTCCGCTCGAGAGCTCCAGGCCGTTGCAAACGATGTCGTACTGGTAGGCCTTGATGGTGAGCGGGTCCTGCGTCTGCAGGGCTTCCAGGCCGCCCTGGGGCATGGAGAACGGATTGTGGCTGAAGTCGATCTTCCCGGTCTCCTCGTCACGCTCGTACATCGGGAAGTCGACGATCCAGCAGAAGCGGAACGCGTTCTTCTCCACCAGGTCCAGCTCCTCGCCGAGCTTGACCCGCACCTTGCCGGCGAACGCGTCGGCCGCCGCGCGCTTGTCGCCCACGAAGAAGACCGCGTCGCCCTCGGCGGCGCCGGTGGCCTCGCGCAGCCGGGCCAGGCGGTCCTCGTCGAGGAAC
>JBGPZN010000356.1:0-4019 GCA_041493815.1 Methylomirabilia bacterium | reverse complement strand
GCGGTACACCTCGTAGTGGGCCCGCCACAGCGAGCGCATGCCCTGGCGCCGGAGGACCCCGAGGGGGCTCCCGCCCTCGTCGTCGATGCGGTACTGGGCGGAGATGTCGAGGACCCGATCGGCCGCTATCCGGTAGATGGGACGTGTCTGCTCCGCATCCCGGAAGACCGTGACGGACTCCTTGAGCTTGAACGCCTGTTGCTTGACGTAGAGGAGGAGCGCCCCGGCGGCGTCCGTGACGGAGATCTGCGGGGCGATCGCCACGATCTTGAACCGGAGGTCGAGGGGAAAGCGCATGGCGCCGGCTACAGCTTCCCCAGGGCGCGCAGCACGACCTCCGGCGTCATCGGCACCCGCGTGATCCGCGCGCCCAGCGGGCTCAGCGCATCGTTCACCGCATTCAGCACCGCGCCGGGCGCGCCGGCCACACCGCCCTCGCCGGCACCCTTGAAGCCGCCTTCGGTGTAGGCGGTAGGAGTTTCGATGTGCGTGACCCAGATATCGGGCAGCTCGGCGGCCATCGGAACGAGATAGTCCGCCAGTGTGAGCGTCAGCAGCTGGCCCTGGTCGTCGTAGATGCAGTGCTCCCAGAGCGCGTCGCCGAGGCCGTGGGCGACGCCGCCGCGCACCTGCTCGTCCACCAGCATCGGGTTGATCATGCGCCCGCAGTCCTCCGCCACCCAGTGGCCGAGCAAACGCACCACGCCCGTGTCCACGTCGACCTCGACGTAGGAGAGCTGCACGCCGTTGGTGTAGGCCAGCGGCTGGTGGCGCGGCACGTAGTGGCGCGTCACCGTCAGCTCCGACTGAAAATCCTTCGGCAGCGTGTCGGGACGGAAGTAGGCGATGCGGCCCAGCTCGGCGAGTGGCATGCGCGGCTCGCCGGTGCGGGCGTCGACGATCTGGCCGTTACGGATGTCGAGCGCGAGCGCGTCGACCTCGAGAACGACCGCCGCCACCTTGAGGATGTTCTCCTTGAGCGCCTTGCCGGTCTGCAGCGTCGCCTCGCCGCCGATGCCGGCGCCGCGGCTGCCCCAGGTGCCGCCGCCGTACGGCGTCACCATCGTGTCACCGGTCACCACGCGCACGTCCTCCATCAAGACGCCCACCGTCGTCGCCGCTACCTGGGCCAGGATGGTGTCGGTACCCTGGCCCTGCTCGGTGATGCTGGAGAGCACCGTGAGCTTGCCGCTCGGCTCCAGCCGGATGGTCGTGCCGTCCTGCGACGAGATGCGGGCACCGCCGGTGCCGTACGTCTGGGCGCCAGGGACGGTGAGGTCGAGAAACACGCAGAGCCCGAGCCCTCGGTAGACGCCGCGTGCGCGCAGCCGATCCCGCTCGGCACAGAGCGCGTGGTAGTTCGCCAGTTCCAGCACGGCGTCGAGCGACTCCTCGTGGGAGAGCTTCTCGAAGAAGAGCCCGGTGGGTGCGGTGTAGGGGTACATGTCCGACGTCAGGAGATTGCGCCGGCGCACCTCGACGGGGTCCAGCTTCAGCTCACGGGCCACGCGATCGACCATCGCCTCCATCACCAGCGCGGCGACCGGATGGCCGACGGCGCGGTACTGCGACATCGGCGTCTTGTTCTGGAACACGACGCGGCCGCGCGCCGCGTAGTTCCGGAAGCGGTAGGGGCCGGGCGTCGTGCGCAGGATCTGGCCGGTCTCGACCACGCTGGAGCGCGGGTACATCGAGAACGCGCCGACCGGAGCGAGGTCGTCCAGTCGCATGCCGAGAATGGTGCCGTCGCGCTTGACCGCGACCTCGGCGGTGACGCGGTGGTCGCGCGAGTGAATGTCGGTCTGGAACGACTCGATGCGGTCGGCCAGGAACTTCACGGGCCGGCCGAGCATCACCGCCAGCGCACAGGTGGCGATCTCGTCCGGGTAGGTGTGGATCTTCAAGCCGAACGAGCCGCCGACGTCCTTGTTGATGACCCGCACCCGATGCTCCGGGATCTTCAGGTGCCGCGAGAGGATGTCGTGCAGCATGTACGGCGCCTGGCCGGAGTGATAGACCGTCAGCGTCTCGTCGGCCCGCTCGTAGTCCGCCAGCACGACGCGCGCCTCCAGGCTCACGACCGTGTGGCGCCCGGTGTCGAAGGTGTCGCCATAGACGGCGTCGGCCTCGCGGAAGGCGGCGTCCACGTCGCCCGACGTCACGCGCGACTCGAGCATGAGATTGTCGCCCAGCTCGGGATGGACCAGGGTCGCGCCGGGGGCGAGCGCCGCCTCGGCGTTCACGACGGGCGGCAGCGGCTCCCACGTCACCCGCACGCGCGCGCAGCCGTCCTCGGCGAGCGCGCGTGACTCCGCGACGACTGCGACGACGGGCTCGCCCTGCCAGACCGCCTTGTCCACGGCGAGCGGGTACTGCGGCGCCGACTTCATGCCGGCGTAGCTCTTCAGTACGCCGACCCACGGCTCGCAGTGCGCCGCCATCTCGCGGCCGGTGACCACGGCGATCACGCCGGGCAGCGCCGCGGCCTCGCTCGTGTCGACGGAGACGATGCGGGCGTGGGCGTGCGGGGAGCGAACGAACGCGGCGTGGACCAGCCGCGGCAACGCGACGTCGTCGGTGTAGGTGCCACGCCCGGCGACCAGGCGTGCCGTCTGCGGCCGCACCACCGTCCGGCCGATGTAGCCGGCGTGGCCGTCCCCGGAGGCCGCCGGCGCCGCGCTGGCGCCGGCCCGGCGCTCGGCCGCGCGCGAGACCGCCTGGACGATCGCGTGGTAGCCGGTGCAGCGGCAGTAGTTGGCGCCGAGCGCCTCGCGGATCGCCGCGGGGTCGGGCCGCGGCTCGCGCTCCAGCAGCGCGTGCGCCGTGAGCAGCATCCCCGAGGTGCAGAAGCCGCACTGCAGCGCGTTCTCCATCCGGAAGGCCTGCTGCAGGTCGGCCAGCACGCCGCGCTCGGCCATGCCCTCGATGGTCTCCACGCGACAGCCGTCGGCCTGGGCCGCGAGCATCAGGCAGCCGCGGACGAGGCCGCCGTCCACGCGCACGGTGCAGGCGCCGCACACGCCGTGCTCGCAGCCGACGTGGCTGCCGGTGAGCTGGAGACCCTCGCGCAGGAAGTCGACGAGGTTCTGCCGCGGCTCGACCTCGCGCGAGAGCGGCGTGCCGTTGACGGTCAGGCTGATCTTCACGCGCGCTCCTCCACGAGCCCACCGGTCACGCGCGCGAGCAGCACGCGGGCGAGATGCCGTCGCAGGGCCGGGGAGCCGTGAACGTCGCCGGGAGGATCGAGGTCGGCGTCCAGCGCGCGCTGCGCCGCCGCGATCGCCGCGGCGTCGGGCCGCCGTCCGGCCAGCGCCGTCTCGGCGCCGCGGGCGCGCACCGGCAGCGTGCCGACGCCGAAGAACACCAGCCGCGACTCGGCGATGGCGCCGCGCTCCACGCGCGCCGTGGCCGCGAGCCCGGCCAGCGCGAAGTCGCCGTGACGGCGCGCCAGCTCCTGGAATCCCGCGCGCCATCCGGCCGCCGCGCGCGGGATCACGACCTCGGTGACGAGCTCGCCCGGCGCCAGCGCCGTCGTGTAGATCCCGCGGAAGAAGTCGGCCGCCGCCACCTCACGCCGTCCCCGCCGGCCCTCGACGCGGATCGTCGCGTCCAGCGCGACGGCGCAGGCCGGCAGCTCGGCGGCAGGATCGGCGAGCGCGAGGCTGCCGCCGACCGTGCCGCGCGTGCGGATCGCGGCGTGACCGACGTGCGGCATCGCCAGCGCCAGCAGCGGCGCGTGCTCGCGCACGAGCGGCGAGCGCTCGACCGCCTCGTGCCGCGCGAGCGCGCCGATCACCAGCCCCTCCGGCGCCACGCGGATCGCGTCGAGGCCGGGCAGCCGATTGATGTCGATGACCGCGCGGGGGGTGGCCAGGCGCATGTTCAGCGCCGGCACCAGGCTCTGGCCGCCGGCCAGGATGCGGCCGTCGTCGCCGTAGCGATCGAGCAGGTCGAAGGCTTCCCCCAGGGACGCGGGGCGGTGATAGTCGAACGGGGCGGGTTTCATGGCGGCCTATCCT
>JBGPZN010000438.1:0-3317 GCA_041493815.1 Methylomirabilia bacterium | reverse complement strand
GGCGTCTACGCGCTGATGAGCATCGGCCTGGCGCTCATCTTCGGCGTCATGCGCGTCGTCAACTTCGCCCAGGGCGACTTCATGATGCTGGGGATGTACCTCACCTACTTCTACGCCGTCTCCGGCTCGATCGATCCCCTCCTCGGCGCGGTACTGACCATCCCGCCGTTCTTCGTGCTCGGCTGGCTCGTGCACCGCGGCCTGCTCGCCCGCGTCACCGGCGGCGGCGACCCGCAGCGCCAGATGGACGCCCAGCTCATCCTCACGCTCGGGCTGTCGCTCGTGATCACCAACGCGACGACGATGATCCTCACGCCAACCCCGCGTGGCATCCGCACGGCCTACGCCACCCAGGCGTTCGCGCTGGGTCCGGTGCTGCTCAACCAGGCACGCTCCTACGCGTTCGTGATGGCGCTGGTGCTGGCCGTGGCCGTCTACGTGTTCCTCACCCGCACCGACGCTGGCAAGGCGCTGCGGGCGGCCGCCGACGATCCCGAGGCCGCCGCCTACCAGGGCATCGACGTGCGGGCGATGCACGCGCTGGCCTTCGGCACCGGCATCGCGCTGGTGGCCGCCGCCGGCGGGCTGCTGGCCACCTACTACCCGATCGAGCCGACCGTCGCCGGCAACTTCATCGTGCTGATGTTCGTGGCCGTCGTGCTCGGCGGCCTCGGCAGCATCCCGGGCGCGTTCGTCGGCGGCCTCGTCATCGGGCTCGTGCAGTCGCTCACGCTGCTCGTCCTGCCGTTCCAGCTCCAGAACACCGGCGTCTTCATCGCCTTCCTGCTGGTCCTGTACCTGCGGCCCCAGGGCCTCTTCGGGCGCCGCGCGCGCACGGTGTAGCGTGCCGACGAGATCGCGCGGCTGGCTCGCCATCGCCGCCGTCGTCGCCGCCGGCGGCGTGTTGACCCTCGTCATCGACGAGCGGTATCACCACCGCGTCCTCACCCTCGTTTTCCTGTGGGCCGCGATGGGCCTGGCCTGGAACATCATCAGCGGCTACGCGGGCCAGATCTCGTTCGGGCACCAGGTCTTCTTCGGCATCGGCGCCTACGTGACCGTGCTGCTGGTCGTCAAGCTCGGGCTCACGCCGTGGATCGGCATGGTCGTGGCGGTGGCGGTGGCGGTGCTGGCCGCCGTGCTCATCGGCCTGCCCACCTTCCGCCTGGCCGGGATCTACTTCGGCCTCGCCACGCTCGCCTACCCGCTGATCTTCCGGATCGTGATGGACTGGCTGGGCTACCAGGAAGTCGCCCTCCCGATGAAGCGCGAGCACCAGGCCTGGTTCATGCAGTTCACCGAGCCGCGGAGCTTCGATCTGCTCGCGCTCGGCGTGCTGGCCGGCACGCTGGTGCTGTCGCGCGTGATCGAGACGTCACGGCTCGGCTATCGCCTGCGGGCGATCCGCGAGAACGAGCAGGCGGCCGAGGCGATGGGCGTGGACGCCTTCCGCGGCAAGATGGCCGCCTACATGCTGAGCGCGGCGCCGGCGGCGGTGGTGGGCGCCGTCTACATCCACGCGATCCTGTTCATCGTGACCCCCGAGGCGGTCTTCGGCCTGCTGGTGATCTCCCAGACGCTCGTGGTCTGCCTGGTCGGCGGCACCGGCACGCTGTGGGGCCCGCTCATCGGAAGCGCCATCATGGTGCCGGTCAGCGAGGTGCTCGACGCCACCGTCGGCGATCGCCTGCCCGGCATCCAGGGCGTCGTCTACGGCGGCACGCTGGTGCTCTTCATGATGTACGCGCCCGAGGGCGTGTACTGGCGCCTGCGCCAGGCGCTGCACCGGCGCCGCGACGCTCCCGCCGCGCGATCGCCGATCACCCTCGCGCCGCTGGACGAGGCGACGGCCGCGCGGCCGACGGCGACGGTGCTGCTCGACGTGCGCGGGGTGTCGAAGTCGTTCATCGGCCTGCAGGCCCTGTCCGACGTCGCCTTCGAGGTGCGGGAGCGCGAGATCCTCGGCGTCATCGGACCCAACGGCGCCGGCAAGACCACGCTCTTCAACGTGCTGAACGGCTTCCTCACCCCCGACCGCGGCGAGGTGCGCTTCCTCGGCGAGCCGGTGACGGGCCAGCGGCCGAGCGCGCTCTGCCGGCGCGGCCTCGGTCGCACCTTCCAGGTGGTCCGCACGTTTCCACGCCTGACCGTGCTGGAAAACGTCATGGTCGGCGCCTTCGTCCGCGAGCGGGCGGTGGGCCGGGCGCAGGCCGCCGCGCGGGTCGCGCTGAGCCGGGTGGGCGTGGCCGACCGCGCCGGGCTGCTGCCCAGCAGCCTCACCACGCTGGAGCTGCGGCTCATGGAGCTGGCGCGCTGTCTGGCGACCTCGCCCCGGCTCGTGCTGCTCGACGAGCCGCTGGCCGGGCTCTCGGCCGACGGGGTCGACGTCATGATCGCCATGATCCGTCGCGTGCGGGCCGACGGCGTGACGGTCGTCATCATCGAGCACACGATGCAGGCGCTGCTGCGCCTGGCCGATCGACTGATCGTGCTCGACCAGGGACGGCGCCTGGCCGAGGGCGCGCCCGGCCAGGTCACGCGGGACCCGGCGGTGATCGAAGCGTACCTGGGCAAGCGCTGGCTGGCGCGCATGGGCTCGCCTCCGTGCTGACGGTCGCCTCGCTCGGCGTGACCTACGACGGGCTGCGCGCGCTGTCCGACGTGTCGCTCGAGGTCGGCGAGGGCGAGTTCGTCACGATCGTCGGCCCCAACGGCGCCGGCAAGACGACGCTGCTCAAGGCGATCTCCGGCACGGTCCCGGCCGCCGAGGGGCGCGTCGCCTACCGGGGCCGTGACGTCGGCCAGTTGCGGCCGAGCGAGCGGGCGGCGCTCGGCATCGCCCACGTCCCGGAGGGCCGGCGCGTCTTTCCCTCGCTCACGGTGCTGGAAAATCTCGAGCTCGGTTCCTATCGCCGCGCCGCCCGCGCCGGCCGCGCCGAGGCGCTCGACACCGTGATGGCGCTGTTCCCGATCCTGCGCCAGCGCCGCACCCAGCTCGCCGGCTCGCTGTCGGGCGGCGAGCAGCAGATGCTGGCGCTGGGGCGCGGGCTGATGGCGCGGCCCGACCTGCTGCTGCTGGACGAGCCGTCGCAGGGGCTCGGCCCGCGCATCGTCGAGCTGATCTTCGAGACGATCGACCGCATCCGCCGCGAACGCCGGCTCACTATCTTGTTAGTCGAGCAGCGCGTGGTGGAAGCCCTCGAGCTGTGCGATCGTGGCTACGTGCTGGAGACCGGCCGCGTGGTGCTCGAGGGCCCACGCGAGACGCTGCTGGGCGACGCGCGCGTGCAGCGCGCGTACCTGGGGGCTTGACGCGG
>JBGPZN010000290.1:0-4803 GCA_041493815.1 Methylomirabilia bacterium | reverse complement strand
GCGCCGCGCGGTCTGCAGCCAGCCGATCAGCTCCCCCTCCAGGTTCGACTGCCGGCACTCGACGCGCAGGCCCCGCCGCCGCCCGTGCTCGCGGAGCAGCCGGTCGACCTCGCCCAGCGTGACCCGCCCGTACACCCCCGGCTCGCGCGTGCCGAGCAGGTTCAGGTTCGGGCCGTGGAGGACGAGCGCGGCGCGGACAGGCATCAGTGCGGAACGAAGGTGGACAGCAGCCAGTCGGCGAGGACGAAGAACAGCAGCCCCGCGAAGACGGTCCACGCCAGCGCGGGCCCGCCCTCCCGATTGACCTCGGGGATGAGGTCGGAGGCGGCGATGTAGATCGTCACGCCGGCCGACAATGCCAGCGCATAGCCGACGTGTTGCTCGGCCACGATGCCGGTCAGCACGGCGCCGGCCAGCGTGAGCACGCCGAGCGCGGTGCCGGCGCCCACGGCCGCCGCCCGCGAGTAGCCACCGGCCAGCATGATGGACGCGATCGTGAAGCCCTCGGGGATCTTGTGAACCACCACCGCCAGGAAGAGGACGCCGCCCAGCGTGGGGCTGACCATGAAGCCGGCCGCGATGGCCACGCCGTCGAACAGCGTGTGCACGCCGAGCCCCACCACCGCCAGCCAGCCGGCCGCCGGCCGCACCAGCGCCTCGGGGTGCGTCTCCTCGCCGAAGTGGAAGTGCGGCGCGAACGTGTGCTCGAAGAGGTGCACCCCGAAGTAGCCGAGCAGGACGAACAGGTAGGCGTGGGGCACGTGGGTCGCCTCGGGGAGCATCCGCACGAAGGCGGCGGCCAGCATGAAGCCCGCCCCGCCCGCCACGAAGTAGCGCAGCGGCGCGTGCCGCCGCTTGTGGACGGTGGTGACGATGACCGCGCCCGCCACGTCGGCAGCTGCCGCGACGGCCGCGAAAGCCAGGTATGCTAACATGGCGCAGCGAGCATAACATGGTGATCGCATCGTCCCGCCTCCTCGGAGAAATCCTCGTGCAGGAAGGACTCACCACGTCCGACGTCGTGCAGCGCGGTCTCGCGCGCGCGCAGACGAGCGGCGAGCGGATCGGCGAGGCGCTGGTGGCGCTCGGCGCCGTCACCGAGGACGACGTCCTGCGCGCGCTCTCGCTGCAACAGGACCTGCCCTACCTGTGGCGCGAGGAGTTTCCGTCGTCGGTACCGATGCTCAAGAACGTCTCGGCCAAGTACCTGCGGCAGGTCCGGGTGTGCCCGATCAGCGTCGACGGCAACGTGCTGACGGTGGCGTCGGCCGATCCGCTCGACACGCTCGTCACCGACGAGCTGCGGCAGGCGACCGGGCTCAACGTGAAGGTGGTGATCAGCGCGGCCGCCGCCATCACCGAGGCGATCGACCGCACCTACGAGGGCGCGTCCTCGCCGCTGCAGCGCATCGTCGAGGGCATGGACGACGACGGCGACGCCGGCGGTGACGAGGACCTCAATCACCTGCGCGACATGGCCTTCGAGGCGCCGGTGGTGCGGCTCGTCAACCTGCTGGTCGAGAACGCGATCAGCGCCGAGGCCTCCGACATCCACATCGAGCCGTTCGAGGACACCCTGCGCATCCGCTACCGGATCGACGGCATCCTCTACGAGCAGGAGGCGCCGCCCCGCCGGCTGCAGGCGGCCGTGACCTCGCGCATCAAGATCATGGCCGAGATGAACATCGCCGAGCGCCGGCTGCCCCAGGACGGACGCATCCGGGTGACGCTGCACGGCCAGCGCGTGGACATCCGCGTCTCCACGATGCCGACCGTGCACGGCGAGTCGATCGTCATGCGGCTGCTGCAGCGCGCGAGCGTGTTTCACCCGCTCGAGCAGCTGGGGTTCCCGGCCGAGCTGCTGAAGCGCTTCCAGGCGCTCATCAAGCGCCCCCACGGCATCATGCTCGTCACCGGCCCCACCGGCTCCGGCAAGACGACGACCCTCTACGCGGCGCTCGACAAGATCAACGCGCCCGGCGTGAAGATCATCACGGTCGAGGATCCCGTCGAGTACCAGCTCAAGGGCGTGAACCAGATTGCGGTCAAGCCGAAGATCGGCCTCACCTTCGCCCAGGGGCTGCGCCACATCGTCCGCCAGGACCCCGACGTCATCCTCGTCGGCGAGATCCGCGACCTGGAGACGGCCGAGATCGCCATCCAGGCCTCGCTCACCGGCCACCTCGTCTTCTCGACGCTGCACACCAACGACGCCCCCGGGGCCATCACCCGCCTGCAAGACATGGGCGTGGAGGGCTACCTGGTGGCCTCGGTCCTGGAGGGCGTGCTGGCCCAGCGGCTCGTGCGCCGGATCTGTCCGGTCTGTCGCGTGCCCGACACGCCGTCGAAGGCCGACCTCGACGCGCTCGGCATCGAAGCGCCGCCCGGCACCGTGCTCTTCCGGGGCAAGGGCTGCGACGAGTGCCGGGGCACCGGCTACCGCGGGCGGAGCGGGATCTACGAGCTGTTCGTCATCGACGAGGACGCGCGCAGCCTCATCCTGCGCCATGCCTCCACCCGCGACATCCGCCAGCACGCGATCCAGCGCGGCATGGTGACGCTGCGGGTGGACGGCTACAAGCGGGCGTGCGAGGGCGTCACCACCGTCGAGGAGATTCTCCGGGTCACGCAGGAAGACGCCTGACGGAATGCCCGTCTTTACCTACCGGGCGGCCGACCGGCGTGGGCAGACGATCGACGGCGTCATGGAAGCGGCCGACGCCCGCGCCGTCGTCGAGCGCCTGCGCAAGGAAGCCTACTTCCCGATCAAGGTCGCGGCCCAGGGCGAGCGCGTGGCCGTGTTCTCGCTGGGCCGCGGCTCCCGCGTGCGCCAGCGCGACCTGCTCGCCTTCACCCAGATGCTCGCCACGCTGTTCGAGGCGGGCCTGCCACTGGACCGCGCGCTGTCCATCATGGAGGAGATCGCCCCCTCGCCGCGCGTGCGCACGATCGTCACCGATCTCCTGCACGGCGTGCGCAGCGGCTCCTCGCTCAGCGAGGCGCTGGCCAAGCATCATCCGCGGCCGTTCTCCCGCCTGTACATCAACATGGTGCGGGCCGGGGAGAAGGGCGGCGTGCTGGAGGTCTCGCTGCGGCGGCTGGCCGAGTTCCTGGAAGCGCGCGCGGCGTTCAACGAGGCGGTCGTCTCCGCCCTCGCCTACCCGCTCGTCATCCTGACCGTGGGCGCCGCCGCCGTCGTGTTCCTGATGACCTTCGTCATCCCGCGCTTCGCGATCATCTTCAACGACCTCGGCCAGGCCATTCCGCTGCCGACGCAGATTCTCATGACGGTCAGCGCGGCGCTGCAGAGCTACTGGTGGGTGGGGGCCACGCTGGCCATGGCCGGCGTGCTGGCCTGGCGCATGTGGACGAGCACGCCCCAGGGTCGGGCGAGCTGGGACCAGTTCATCCTGCGGCTGCCGATCGCCGGCGCCCTCGCGCTGAAGATCGAGACGGCGCGCTTCGCCCGCACGCTCGGCACGATGCTCAAGAGCGGCGTGCCGGTGCTGGGGGCGATGGCCGTGGTCGGCGACATGATGTCCAACCAGGCCGTCGGCACCGCCGTCGGCCGCGTGGCCGAGGGCGTCAAGCGCGGCACCACCATCGCGGCCGGGATGCAGGAGCACACCGCGTTCCCGGCCCTGGCCATTCACATGGTGCGGGTCGGCGAGGAGACCGGGCGACTGGAGGAGATGCTCCTCAAGGTCGCCGACACCTTCGAGACCGACGTCCGCATCGAGCTCAAGCGGGTGCTCGGCCTGCTCGAGCCCGCCATCATCCTGGGCATGGGGGTACTCGTGGCGTTCATCGTCGTGGCCATGCTGCTTGCCATCTTCTCCATCAACGACGTCCCGCTATGAACCGTTGTCGGCGCATCCTGTTCAATCAGCGGGGGTTCACGCTGATCGAGCTGCTCGTCGTCATCATCGTGCTCGGGCTGCTGGTCGGGCTCGTGGGACCGCGGTTGTTCGGGCGGGTGGGACAATCCAAGCAGGCGGCGGCCAAGGCGCAGATCGAGCTGCTGGGCGCCGGGCTGGACCAGTACCGGCTGGACGTCGGCGCCTACCCCAACACCTCGCAGGGGGTCGACGCCATGCAGAAGAACCCCGGCGCGCAGAACTGGAACGGCCCCTACCTCAAGAAGGCGGTGCCGAAAGACCCGTGGGGGAACCCGTACAAGTACCGCATGCCGGGTCAACACGGCGAGTACGACCTCTGGTCGGAGGGTGCCGATGGCTCCCCCGGCGGCGAGGGCGAAAACTCCGACATCGTGTCATGGGACGTGGAGAAGCGCTGAGCAACCAGCGCGGCTTCACGCTCCTCGAGCTCATCGTCACGCTGCTGGTCATCGCGCTGGCGGTGGGCTTGGCGGTTCCCACGATCGGCCGCTCCACCGAGGCGGTCCGCGCACGCGCCGATGTGGCCGGGTTCTCGGCCATCATGCGTCACGCCCGCGAGCGGGCGATCGTCACCCGCACCGCGCAGGCCGTGGTGATCGACGGGCACCGGGTGAGCCGCCTGGCCGGCGGGCCCGACGGCGAGGTGCGGGAGACGCGCACGCTGTCCGCGCGTCTCACCATCGAGGCCGATCCGCCGCCGGCGCTCACCGTGCGCTTCGAGCCGCAGGGTGGCTCCAGCGGCGGCGATTTCCGCCTCACCTCCGGCACGATCGTCTATCGCGTGACCGTGGACGCGCTCACCGGCCGCGTGCGGAGCAGCCGGCAATGAGCCGCCAGGACGGCTTCACCCTCATCGAGGTGCTGGTCGCCTTCGCGATCCTCAGCCTCACGGTCGTCGTGGCCG
>JBGPZN010000261.1:0-5298 GCA_041493815.1 Methylomirabilia bacterium | reverse complement strand
CCGGAAGCGAAGACCGGTTGGCCCCGCAGCCGCGGGTCGGCCTGGGGGTCGCCGGCGTCGCACTGGCGCTCCTCCTGGATGCGGTCCACCCATCGGCAAAGCGCGTGGTACGCGAGCGGATCCTCGCGGCGGACGAGGGCGATCGCCTCGCGGATGGGCGCGCGGTCGCCCTCCAGCAGCTCGACGTCGATGTGGATGCGGCAGAACCTCACCGGGTCGAACCAGGCGAAGGCGCGCAGCCAGCCCCACAGCAGCGCCAGCGCGATGACCGCAATGATCGCCCAGCGCTTCATTCGAACTGCACGAGCGCGCGCAAAATGCGATCGTCCTCGCCGTAGCACTCGTGCTCGAGGTCGAACTGCGGGGGGCGGCCCTCGTGGTACTGGATGGCGTGACACGTCTCGTGCACCAGGATGGCGACCGTCCAGATCAGGCCGTGCTCAGTGCTGATGTCGACGCTGGCGCGGCGGCGGTTGCCCTCGCTATGCCAGAAGCAGCCGCCGCCGAAGCCGCCGCACGAGGGGTTCGGATTGATCCACGCCACGTGCGCGCAGACCTTGCGGTAGTCCTCCGGCGAGGCGCGCTGCAGCGTGGCCAGTGCCCGCTTGATCGTGGTGTTGTCGTAGCCGACCAGCGACGGCCGCAACCCGATGACGCAGCGGCCGCCGAGGTCGAGCCAGACGAAGTAGCGGAGCGCGATGAGCGCGACCACCGTCGCGACGACGCCGATCACCACCAGACGCCGCCGGCTCACGCGCGGTCCCCGGCCCCGGCCCGGTTGCTTCCGTCTGCCCGCTGCCCTAGCATCGACGGATGGACTGGCTCACGGCGCAGTCGACGTACGTGCTGGGAATCGGCGTACTCGTCGTGCTCCTCAGCATCTACGCCAGTCGGCGCTACCAGCTCTGTCCGCATTGCCGGCGCCTGGTGCCGCGCGCCGTTCGAGGATGGCTGCGCTGCCGCACGTGCGGGCGGCAGTACCACCGCAGCGTGCAGCTGCGCCGATAGCTCACGCCACCGAAAGGGGTCAGCCATGGCACGGAAGCGAGCGAAGGCCGTCAAGTCGAAGAAGCCCGCCCGGCCCAAGGATCTGGCGCTCGGGGCGCGCCGATCCCGCGGCGTGAAGGGCGGAAGGCCGCCGTCGCCGGCCGGGCCGGTCCCGATCCCCTATCCGAACTTGACGCGCGGCTAGCGGAGGTCGGCAGCGTCGATGCCGCGCGCGGCCAGCAGCGAGCGTAGCTTGCGCAGGCCGGCCACCTCGATCTGGCGGATCCGCTCGCGGCTGTAGTCGAGCCGCCGCCCGATCGCCTCCAGCGTCTCCGGCTCGTCGCCGTCCAGCCCGAACCGGCGGCGGAGCACGGTGCGCTCGTTGGGCGCCAGGTCGTCGAGCACGGCGGCGAGGTCGGCGCGCTGCTGCAAGAGACGGGTCAGCGCGGCGGCCGGGTCGGTCGACTCGTCGGCGATCGTGTCGCCGAGCGGTCGGGTGTCGGCGCCAGCCGGCGCGTCGAGCGACACGGGGTGCAGGCGCAGCTCCTCCAGCTCACCGACCTGCTCCTCGCTGGCGCCCATCGCCTGGGCCAGCTCGCTCGCGGTCGGCACCCGGCCCAGCGTCTGGGTGAGACGCGTCTGCTCGCGCTTGTAACGGCCGAGCAGCGTCTCGACGTGTACCGGCAGGCGGATGGTGCGCGCCTGGTTGGCCAGCGCCCGCGCCACCGCCTGCCGGATCCACCACGTCGCGTACGTCGAGAAGCGCGTGCCGCGCTCCGGCTCGAACTTGTCGACGGCGTGCAGCAGGCCGAGATTGCCCTCCTCGATGAGGTCCAGCAGCGCCAGTCCTCGATTGACGTAACGGCGGGCGATCTGCACGACCAGGCGCAGGTTCGCCTCGACGAGCCGCTGCGTGGCCGCCTCGTCGCCCCGGCGCGCCCGCTGCGCGAGGTCGATCTCCTGCTCGTGGGTCAGCAGCGGGATCTGCCCGATCTCGCCCAGGTAGACCGCCAGGTTGGCGCGGCTGACGTCGCGGGTCTCCTGGCGCTGGTCGGTGTCCTTGGTCTCGAGCAGCGTGTTGAGCGGCTCGTCGGGGACGCGATCGTCCGCGTTACTCGTGCTGTTCGTCGGGCTCGTCGCTCTCCTCCACCTGGCCCACCCGGGGCGGCAGCGGCAGCAGGTAGAGCGGATTGTAGACCGCCCCGTTGCGGCGGATCTCGAAATGCAGGTGGTGCGCGGTGGCCCGCCCCGTCTTGCCGATGGTGGCGATCGGGTCACCCGGGGACACGTGCATGCCCGGCTGCACCAGGTTCTCCTCGTTGTGGGCATAGACGGTGACGAACCCGCGGTCGTGCTCGATCTTCACGACGCGGCCGTAGCGCGGCTCGACGCCGCTCGTCACGACGATGCCGGCGGCCGCGGCGAAGACGACCGCGCCCCGCTCGGCCTTGATGTCGATGCCGCGATGCCAGGCGCTGCGCCGGCGCCCGAAGGTCGAGGTCACCGCGCCCTCGACCGGCCACGTGAACAGGGGCGAGGCGTCGAGGAAGTCGGGGACGGCCAGCTCCAGCCCGCGCGGGCCCTGCGCGAACACCGGCGGCCGCGGTGGCGTCGGGGCGCGCGTCACCACAGATGCGCGCGCTACCGACGACGTGGACGGCGCGGCCGGGCGTGACGGCGTGGTCGCCGGGGGTGTGCGGGTCGCCGTCGCCACGCGGGGCGGCGCCGATGTCGGCAGGGCGAGGCGCTGGCCGATGCGCAGTACCACGCGCTCGCTGGCCAGGCGGTTGGCCGCGACCAGCGCGGCGACGCTGACGCCGTAGCGGGAGGCGATCGAGCCGAGCGTGTCGCCGCGCCCGACGACGTGCGCGCGTGGCGCGATCGACGGCGGCGGGTCAGCGGCGGCGAACGAGGCCCAGAGGACGAGGCAGGCGATCGGGGTCAGCCAGCCGGCGGCACGTCGGCTCAGGGCTCGAACTCCGCGAAGCGCACGTCGAAGCCGGCGAACCGTCCCGTCGGCGCCGTCCAGCGCACCTCGATGCGATCGACGTGGGACAGCGGCGGGCCCTTCTCGAGCGCGCGCACCAGCTGCTCGATGACGACGCGCGGCCCCTCGGCGCGCACACGCACGCGGCCGTCGCGCAGGTTCATGACCCAGCCGGCCAGGCCGAGCACGGCGGCCCGACGGCACGCGTAGTCGCGGTAGCCCACGCCCTGGACGTGGCCCTCGACGAGAATCTCGGCCGCCGAGTTCGGTGCAGTCACGACGGATCGCCTGGAGCAGCGCGACCCCCGCCGGCCGGCGGCCGCCGGCCGGCGGGAGGCCCAAGAGATGGTCGGGGCGAGAGGATTTGAACCTCCGACTTCACGGTCCCGAACCGTGCGCGCTACCAGGCTGCGCTACGCCCCGAACGACCGGCTCATTGTACACGACCTCCGCTCACGGCTCCCAGGCGTACTTGCCCACGAGTTTCACGAACTTGCACTCGCCGTGCGTGCGCTGGCGGATCTCGCCGCCGACGTTCTCAACGACGGTCAGGGTCTGGTTCTCGTGGCTCCCGACCGGCAGCACCATGCGGCCGCCGTCGGCGAGCTGCTGCACCAGCGGCGGCGGGATCGAGGGGCCGCCGGCGGTGACGATGATGCAGTCGAAGGGCGCCTCGTCGGGCCAGCCGAGCGCGCCGTTGCCCACGCGCACCCACACGTTATCGGAGCCCAGCGACTCGAGGATCGCGCGCGCCCGCTCGGCCAGGCGCGGCAGCCGCTCGATCGAGCACACGCGGCGGGCCAGCGCGGCCAGCACCGCCGTCTGGTAGCCGGAGCCGGTGCCCACCTCCAGCACCTTCTCGCGGCCCGACAGCTCCAGCAGCGACGTCATCAGGCCGACGATGAAGGGCTGCGAGATCGTCTGCTCCTCGCCGATCGGCAGCGGGTGGTCGCCATACGCGCGGCCGCGCAGGGCCTCCTGCACGAAGCGATGGCGGGGCACCTGCCGCATGGCGGCGATCACCCGGGCATCGGTGACGCCCCGGCCGGCGAGCTGCTCGTCCACCATCCGCTCGCGCTCGCGGGCGTAGCGGCCCTCGGAGTCCACTACCCTCTCCGCGCCCGCTTCTTCGCCGGCGCAGGCGCCGGGCGGCCCGACTCACGGCGGAACTGTCCGTCGAGCGCGCCGCCCCAATCGGCCATGACCGCGAGGGCGCGGTGGTTGGTGAGGTCCATGTGCAGCGGGGTGATGGCGACGAATCCCTCGTGGACGGCGCCCATGTCGGTGCCGTCGAGCGCCTCCCACTGCGGCGGTCCGCCGCCGAGCCAGTAGTGCGCGCGCCCGCGCGGGTCGCTCTGCTCCACGACCTTGCCGCCGTAGACGCGCTGGCCCAGGCGCGTGAAGCGGATGCCCCGCGGCGCCTCGCCCGGCACGTTGACGTTGAGCAGCGTCTGCGGCGCCAGCCCCTCGACCAGCACCCGCATGGCGACCAGCCGCGCCACCCGCGCGGCGACGGCGAAGTCGCCGCCGTCGACCAGCGACACCGCGATCGACGGCACGCCGAGCAGCGTCCCCTCCATCGCCGCCGACACCGTACCGGAGTACGTCACGTCGTCACCGAGGTTGGAGCCATGGTTGACGCCCGAGGCCACCAGCACCGGCCGTTCGGGCAGGAACCCCAGCACCGACAGGTTCACGCAATCGGAGGGGGTCCCATTCACCGCGAACCGCCGCTCCCCCCACTGATGCGACCGCAGCGGCCGGTGCAGAGTCAGCGCATGCCCACACGCACTCTGCTCCCTCTCCGGCGCCACCACCCACACCTCCCCCAACGAGTCGAGCGCCTCCGCCAGCGCCGCCAACCCCGGCGCATGCACCCCATCATCATTCGTGACCAGAATCACCGCCATCGCCCAAAAATCCTACCACGCACCATCGTCATGATGTGTTCACCACGAACCGCCCGGGCTCAGTCGATTGACGGCGTTGTTCGACAAGGCGCTCTGCTTGGAAAGCCGGCGCAATCCGAATCCTGGGGGGTGGCAGGGAGGAGTGCGCCGCGAGGCGCGCGGCGACCGTCGGACGGGGGGCGAAGCCCCCCGCCGAGGGTCTTGGTCGGGGCGACAGGATTTGAACCTGCGACCACCGGACCCCCAGTCCGGTGCGCTACCGGGCTGCGCTACGCCCCGAGGTCGCGAGCATGGATTGTCGCAAGAACCTCGCGGGCTTTCAAGGAGTCAGCCGGGCGCGCAACGCGGTGAGGCGGTCGCGCACCCGCTTGAGCATATCCGCGTAGATCGTCTCGCGCAGGCCCAGGTCGAGCT
>JBGPZN010000002.1:0-26643 GCA_041493815.1 Methylomirabilia bacterium | reverse complement strand
TCGATCACGCCCTGCGCGGTCCGGACCAGCGTCTCGATCTGCTCCGGCAGCTGGCGGAGCTGGGCGACGTCGTCACCCGACAGGCCGACGCGCACGAGAATCTCCGGCACTCAGCGTCCTCCAGCGCCCGCGGCCGCCGGGGCCCGCTACGGCTCCACGCGGAGCGTGATATCGATCTCGCGGTGGTTCGGCGCCGTGCCGAACGTCAGCTTGAACTTCACGTCCTGGGCCGCGTTCACCTTGCTCGGCGCGCGGAACCGCAACGTCGCCGGGCGCCCGCCGAGCGATCTGAGGTCGGCCTGGACGGCGGCTTCCGGGATGGCGGCGCTGAGCGGCTGGATGCTGGCCGGCGCGATCGAGGCGTGAAACTGCGCCGACTTGCCGGCCTTGGTCGGGGTCACGGCGTCGACGACGACGGGGGCGACCACGACGTCCAGATCCTGGCAGACGTTGGTGAGGGCGGCCGCCGGAAGCGTGATCTTGCCGTGCAGCTTGCCGTTGCCCTTGAAGATCTCGTGATCGGGGCGGTACTGGGCGCTGATCGCGAGCTGGTGCGTCACGGCCCCCGCGGCCAGCTTCGGTGCCGTGAAGGTCAGCCGGTTGATGACGCCCGGCACCGCGGGCCGCGGGCCCCGGTAGTCGATCGTGTACGTCACGTGCGAGGCACCCTTGACGACGAAGGTCGTCGTCTCCGTCTCGAACAGCGGAGCGGCGGAGGTGAACGCCTTCTCGACCGCGAGCTTCTTGACCGTGATGATGCGCAGGTCGTTGAACGAGGCCGGGAAGAAGGGGATGATCGGCGGCAGCCAGAGCGCCGGGTCGACCATGTTGTCGAGCGAGGAGCCGAAGGCCAGGACCTTGTAGGTCCCCGGCGTGGTGGCCAGGAACATCGCGCCCATGACGTTCTCCACGCGGTCGCCGACCGGAAGCATGAACTCCTTGCGGAAGCGCGCCTCGGTGCCGCCGCCCACGTTGGCCGTGCCCAGGATGAGGTCCCGGGGCGTCTTGCCCGACGGGATGATCCCGGCGTCTGGAGCCACGGTGAGCACGCGGGTGATCGCCTGACGGCTCGCCGACACGCCGGTTGCCAGGTCGCCGGCACCGCGGCCCGAGATGAAGGCCAGAACGCGGGAGAACTCCCCGACGAAGACCTCGTTCGGATACGAGACGCCGAAGTCCGTATAGAGATCCCCCGACTGGAAGGATGCGTCCTGCTCGAAGTACATCAGGCTCTGGAAGTCCCTCTGCTTGAGCCTGGCCCTGAGAGCCGCGATGGGATAGAGCCCGAGCAGCGGAAACCAGTTGTCTCGATTCATGAAGCTCTTCAGGGCGCGGGCCCAGCTGGTCGGCAGCAGGGGAGACCACACCTTCGAGAGGTCGAAGATGTCGTTGATCTCCGCGTTGAGCTTTTCGAACGGGCTGATTGTCACCCGGACCGCGGTGCCCGCGGGGAACCGCCCATCCAGCGGGAAGCGCAGCTCGAGGCGACGCTCGGCGGGCGCCGCGGCCTCGATGACGTTGAACACCGAGTCGTCGCCGAGGGTCACCTCGATCGGCGCGCCGGTGGTGAACTTCGCGATGTCCTCGGCGCTGACGTCCGCGGCAAAGGCGATGCCGGTCCGCTCGGCGTTGCTCACGGTCGCGCTCACCGCGGTGGCCTTGTCGTGGCCGCTGATGCCCCACGCGACGACGGAGAAGAGCCGCTCGATGCCGCCCGTGCTGACGAGCCTCGGCCACCGGTCGGTGCTGTCGGCGAGCGAGAAGCCCAGGTTGAACAGCCAGGGCAGCGGCTGGCTGAAGAAGAACGGCCCGAGCACGGCGTACTGCCAGACGTGCCTCATCTCGTGCAGCTCCACCGCGCGGCCGCGACGGACCGGATCCTCGTCCGGGTCCGACGGGATCGCGATCAGCGAGGCCGCCAGGGTGGCGTCCGCGGTGCTCTTGCCGGTCGGCGCCACCTGGACGACGGTCACGCCCGCGAGCCCGACCGTGGCCCCGAAGTCCGGGGTGCTGACGGGATCCTCCAGCACCACGTCGCCGCCCGGCGGCGCCAGGTTCTTGCCGATGTACTCCTCCACTTTGTCGCTGCAGTAGATCTCGTCGTTCGCCGCGTAGGGGTGAGCGCCGCCGATGGGCGTGAGCCGCAGCACGACGGTCCTGGCCTGTCCCCGGTGGGTCCGGGCCTTGTCGGGCGTGAAGACCTGCACCGTCAGGCTGGCGGTGTTTCTCGGCGCGCTGTCCACCTGGGCCACCACCACCGGCGGACCCTTCACGGTCCGGACCGCCGGCGCCTCCGCTCCCGACGCGGGCCGTACCAGCACGACCTCATCGGCGACCGGGCTGGCCAGGTCGTCGGACTTCACCTCGAGGGAGCCGCCCGGCGCCGCCGCCGGCTCGGCGTCCAGCGTCTTGAACGCCTTCAGCCCGACCACGGTGACCCCCGTCGGCACCGGGAAGTCGGCGGTGGGCAGCGGCGCGGTGAGCTGGAGCGTCTCCGCGGCAGCCGTTACCTGCTTGACGACGGCGGGAGCCTCCTTGCCCGCGGCCGTCTTGATTCGGACCGCCTGGTGTCGCGAGAACGCCTTCGCCTGGTCCTTGCCGACGGTCACCGTGTCGGCGGCGGTCAGCGTGCCGGTGCCCCGCGTGACGTCCGCCACGAGCAGATCGACCTTGAGCGGCTTGGCGTGCAAGTCGGGGGGAAGGTTGTCGACCGTGCACCGCAGGAACATCTGCAGCACGATGCGCCGGTCGAGGTCGGGGCCGGCGCCGCCGGTGATCAAGAGCCCGTCCTGCTTGCGCAGCGTGCGGATCGTGCCGACGGTGACCTTGTCGCCGGCGCTGGACTGGTTCGTGGCGGAGGGCTCGGCCGCCGCGGCCATGACCGCGACCTCCACCTGCAGGTCGAGCGGCGGGCCACCGGGCGCCGTGAGGGGCGTGTCCAGGATCAGGTTCCGGGTGCCCTGCTTGCGCTCCGCCTTGCGGCCGAAGTACCGCGCGCCGCTGAGGATCCTGAGGAAGTCGCCGGGCACGTAGCTGCCGATGTCGCTGGTCGAAAGCTCGACGAGCACGGTGTCGCGCACCGGCGTAAACGAGTGCTGCTTGCGGTCCTCCTTCAGCACGTACTCGGTAGCCGTCAATCCGCTCTCCGGGAAGTCGTCGGGCAGCGGCTTTTGATAGTGCAGCGACGTGCCCCGCACGAAGGTGATCGTCCGCGCGATGGTGCGGCCGTCCTTGGCGATCTTGACCCGCGGGCGGTCGAGGCGGAAGAAATCGACGGCGACGCCGGCGGCGAAATCCGAGGGCAAGGGGACGTCGAGCTGCATGTCGGCGCCGGAGAAGCCCACGAACCCGAGGTGCTCGTCCTGGCCGCCCGCGCTCTTGCGGATGCCGAGCCCATCGTTCGCGCGGAAGGCCTGGGCCAGGGTGACGGGGGCCAGCCCGGGATCGATGACGGGCCCCGTGATGAACCTGTGAGTCGTATCCACGGTCCCCGTGCCCTTGATGCTCGGGCGGGGCACGGCGAACGTGTCGGCGGCGACGCTGCCCGCCGCCAGATAGTCGGCGGCGTTCGTGCAGACCAGGATGCCGCGCTGGGCGGAGGCGTCCAGCGCCCGGTGCTGGGAGCCCCGCATCCAGATGACCGAGCCCATCGTGAAGACCGAGCCCGTCAGGTTGTACAGGCTGTTGAGCGGGAACGCCCACGGCACCTTGAGCCGCGCTGACCCCAGCAGCGGCAAGATCGCGTTGAAGATGTTGACGCCCCACAGCGGGCGGTCCCGGGCCGCGCTGTAGATCAGGTCGAACAGGCTCGGCACCAGCATGACGATGAAGTTCAGAGCCGCCAGCTTGAGCGAGATGGTCGTGACCTGCATCTGCCACAGGAAGAACGAGAGGACCGAGAAGCCCAGCCCGAGGACGGTGCCGGCCGCGCTGTGCCCGTTGGGATCCGAGTAGTTGATGGGATCGTAACCGCACCAGGCGTAGGCCGTTTCCGGGGCGGGCGAGACGTTGGTGCCGGCCGGAAGCGCGTCGAAGACGCGGCGCATGTCCGGGGGCATGTGGTTCCAGGCGTCGGTCCCGAGCCAGCCGTCGGGGGCGAGGAACTGCGCGGTCGCCGGATCGAACCAGCGACTGCCGGCGTGATAGAGGCCCGTCGCGGGATCGGCGAAGAGCGAGGCGAACGAGGGGATGCCGTCGCCGCGGATCTGATCCGCCCCGTAAGGGTCCGCCGCCGGCACCGGGATCAGCTCGCCGGTGGGCAGGCCCAGCGCCGTCAGCCGGCCCCCGTGGCCCCGGTGGAAGCTGTGCGCGAGCGGCTCGCCGATCACGCCCTCGACGTCGGCGATGCAGAGCGCCCCTTGCCAGAGATACGACCGGTGCACTCGGCCATCCGGACCCGCCTCGCAGAGGCGATGGCCGTCGACGTCGACCACATAGTAGACGCGCTCGTCGCCGCACTCCCGGGCCACGAGCCGGCCGAAGCCGTCGTAGACGTACCGGATGCTCCGGCCGTCGGCGGGCGCGACCTCGGTCAGGTGGCCGAACGCGTCGTGACGGTAGCGCGTCCGGCCGCGCCGCGCTCGCCGCCCCAGCGCATCGTAGGTGAGCGCCTCGCCGTCGATGGCGACCGGCGCGGGGTGCTCGGCGTAGGCGAGGCGGGTGACGTGGTCGCCCGCGACGATCGCGGTCAGCCGCCGGGCCGCATCGTACTCGTAGCCGACGTCCCGACCCGGGCCGGTGCAGCGCGTGAGCCGCCCGCCCGCGTCGTACTCGAACCGTTGATCGCCCGTGCGGATCAGCCGCTCCCCGACGACCTCGAAGCGGGTGACGACGCGCTCGGTGTCCTCACGGTCGTGGCAGGAGATCTGCTCGAGGCGGGGGCCGAGGGTGTGCTGCACGGTGCGCGTGCCGTCGGCGAAGGCGATCTGCTGGCGGTCCGGCCCCGCGCTCACCCGATAGTATCGATGCGATCCCACCGCCACGTCGGTGCTCAGCGTGTCGGCCGTCTGGCTGCCGGTCGCGTGCAGCCAGGCCTGCGCCTGCGGATACCGGCAGGCCAGCACGCGCCCGATCTCGTCGCGCCGGTACTCGATGCACCATTCGAGCGCGTCCACCCGCTGGACGACGCGGACCGGGAGCCCGCGCTCGTCGAGATCGATGGTCGTGGCGCAGCGGTCGGTCACCGCCCGTAGCGTGGAGTGGTCGGCGCCGCCCTCGTAGCTGACCGGCGAGCCGCTCGAGGGCTCCACCGCGCGGAGCCGGCCGTCCCGGTCGTAGCGGAACACCACCGACGAGCCGTCCGGCTCCTCGCTGCGGTGCAGCCGGCCATCCAGGCCGTAGACCTCGACGCGCTCGGCGCCGTTCGGCAAGGCGCACCGGCGGACGATCTCGTCGGGGCGAACGCGCCCCGGCCGGGCCTCAACCGACGGAGACGGACGCACTGACACGGCTGCCACCTCCTTCCGGAATGGCGTCGAGCACGGCGTCGATCGCCGCCTCGATCTCGGCGACGATCTCCGGCACCTGCGCCCGCACGCGGGCCACGGCGTCGACCAGCGGCTCGAGGATGACGGTGATGTCGATCTTGGCCAGGATCTCCGAAACGGGCTTCAGGCTCTCGACCGCCGGCTTCAGGATCTCGCTCGGCTTCAGGGCCGCGAGGCGCTGCTGCAGGGTGACGAACTGGGCGGGGTCGGGCTGGATCCCGCCGACGAAGTCGTGCAGGGTCTGCCGGAGACGATCGCGCTCCTGGTTCAGCTCGGTGACGATCACCACCGGATCGAACGCCTTCACCTGGGCCAGAACGGCGTCGAAGATGAGCCTCACCTCGTCCTTGAACGTGTTCGGGTGGAACGCGAGCAGCTGCTCCTTGACGGCCTGGTGCAGCCGGTCGGCCAGCTCCAGCAGCGCGGCCGGCGTGATCGGCAGCAGGAACTCCTCCACGAGGCGCATCAGGCTCTCGATCCCCGCCATGAGCGAGCCCTGCAGCGCCACGATCCAGCGACCGATGCGATCGAACGCGGCGTTGATGGCGATGCGAATCGGTGCAGGGTCCAGGTCGCGCAGGAACTGGCGCAGCGACTCGGCCGTGACGGTCGCCGTCTGCAGGAACGGCGGCAGCATCGCCTGCAGCTCCGACAGGTGCCGGGCGGCATCCTGCAGCCCGTCCAGACGGAGGCCCGCCTGCACGTGCGCGGACGCGGCGACGAGGCTCTCGGACTGGGACGGTGCCGGCGCCAGGCCGATGGGATCGGCGGCCCCCAGCAGGCCGCCGATCCGCAGGGTCACCTCGGCGTCCGCGCCGGCCAGCTCGGCCGACTTCGCGGTGAACGTCTCCACGAAGACCTGGAACGCCTCGCCGGCCGGCAGCAGCCGGCCGGTCACGGCCGCCGCGTCGAATTCGCCGGCCACCACGTTGAGGCGGGCGCCCACCTCCAACTCGACCGAGGACGGGAGCAGCGACTGCAGGCGCAGCGACAACGCCTCGTGGAGCAGGGTCGCCGCGGTGGCGAGCGCCTCGTCGGTCACGCCCTCCACCACCTGCATCAGCTGGCGGTGCAGGTCGATGACCGGCATGAGCATGTCGCCGGGCCGGAAGCCGAACAGCGGCTCGCTCGCCTCGGCGGCCTCGGGAATCGCCTGCAAGGTCGCGCGGGCGCCGGCGAAGGCGGCCGGCGGGCCGGCCGGGGAGGCCGCCGCCTGCGCCATCGGGCCCGCCGTCGCCGTCGCGAAGCCCATCAGCCGCGACGGCTGGATCGCGTCGATCACGGTGACCACGGGCTGGACCAGGTCGTTGAGCGGCGTGAAGATTTGATCGGGATCGAGCACGCTCTCCACGCGCGCGAGGAGCTCGGCGTAGAGCCGGGTGACCGGCGCCAGCACCTGGGAGAAGTCGAGGGCCCGCAGGGCGTCGTCGAGCGGCTCGAGGGCCGCGTCGAGCAGCGCGCGGAGGGCGTCGGGCCCGAAGGCCGCCAGCGCCTTCAGGAGCTCGTCGACCGGCGCGTCGAGCTGCTTGACCACCGATGCCGGATCGATCGCCGTGAGCTGGCTCGTGGCCGCCGACAGCGTGGCGCTGACGCTGGCCAGCAGCGGCGTGGGATCCACCTTGCCGAGCTCGTCGTTCAGCGGAGGATTGACGGCGCCGGCCACGTCGATGTTTTTCAGGATTTGGGCGCCGGCGTGGAGCGCGGCCAGGGCCGGATCGGGCAGCTTGGAGAAATCGAGCGCGGCCACCGTGTCGCGCAGCTGGTGCAGGTTGTCCACGATCACGGACGAGGCCTCGGTCAGGTCGAAGGCCGAGAGCTGCGCGTCGATCGTGCCCACGGCGCTGGCGATGCCGTCGAGGGTCGGCTGCAGCTCCTCCTTCAGCGTCGCCACTCTGGCGACGAGCCCCTGGAGCGTGGTGCTCAGGCCGGCCAGCTGCGTGTTGATCTGCTGGAACACGTCGTCCACCCGCTGCCACACGGCCTGCACCGCGGCCACGATCTCGGAGACGGGGATCTCCTTGAGCTTGGCGTCGATGGTCTCGAACAGCTCGTGGATCGGCCGGCGGATCAGATCCGGATCGACGACCTGGATGGCCTCCGCCACCTTGCGCAGCGCCCGCTCGACCTGGGCGGCAAGGTCCCGGAACGGCAGCTCCTCGATCGCCAGCATGAGCCGGTGGTGGCAGCTCAGCAGGAGGTTGCGCAATTCACCGAGCGGGCTCTCGTCGAGGAAGCGGCGGAACGTGCCGGTGAGATCGGTGGTGAGCGCGCGCACCTCGTCGGGCGTGGGCGTCCAGGCCTCGAGCGTGGCGGCCAGCCCCTCCAGGTAGCTGCGCATGCCGTCGATGATCTGGCTGAGGCGGAACTCGTCCGGACGCGGCACCGCCAGGACCGCGCTCCCGATCTGACCCACCCGGCTTAGGTCGATCCGCCCGAGATTCGACAACGACGCCGAGATCAGCAGATCGCGCGTGGCCCGCAGGCGCACCAGCGCGTTCAGCTCGGCGCGCAGCGCGAGCTCGACGGCGTTCCAGTCGATCGCGGGTCCCGAGAGCTGCGCCGTGAGCTGGGTCCACACGCTCACCCGCTCGGCGAGCGAGGCTCGCCACGCCGCGAGCTCGGCCCCGGCCGGCAGCAGCTGCCGCAGGGGATCGAGCGCCGCGCGCAGCTGCCCGTGGGGCGCATCGAGCAGATCCGTGGGCAGGCCGATGAGGAGCGGCGTCAGCAGGTCCACCAGCGCCTGCGGCGTGGGCGGCCGCTGACGCCACGACTGCAGCGACTGGAACGTCACCAGAAATTGCTCCAGCTGGCCGAGCAGGCCGGTGGTGTCGTCGCCCGGCCGCAGCAGCCCGCCGACGGCGTCCACCGCGCGCTGGGCCCCGAGCTCCAGCGACGCATCGAGCTTGCCGCGGAGCACCAGATCCGTGACCGGGCCGAGGACGCCCAGCATCTCGTCGATCCCCTTGCGCAGGGCGGCGAGATCCGCGAAGCCCGCCGCCGGCAGATCCGCGAGAACCGACTGCACCGAGGCGAGCAGGGGACCGAGATCCGGCAGGGCGGCCGCGCGCGCGCCGAGGCCGTCGAGGTTGCCCAGGAGCGCGCCGAGGGCGTTGCCGCCGCCCCCGCGCGTGACGGACTGCAAGCTCTGGCGCGCCTCGCCGACCAGGGTCGCGAGCTGCGTGGGGAGCGTCTGCAGCCGTGTGAGGTCGCCGGTGGAGATCTGCAGGGTGGCGGAGATGCTCGGCACTCAGTCTCCTCCAGCCATCCGCGGCCGTCCGCTCACGCGCTCATCGCGAACGGGTCGTAACGCAGGACGAGGCTCTCGACGGTCACGTCGAGCGCGCTCCGCGAGAAGAGCTGCAAGGTCGTGGTGACCTTGCCCTGGCCCGGGCGCGCGCCGAGCAGCGCGTGGGCCGCGGCCGGCAGCGCGCCGTCGGCGACCCACTCCGTGCCCGAGCCCGGCGCCGCCGTCAGGGCCACGGTGGCCTTCGAGACGCCGCCGCCGTCCTGCACGCGGATCTCCGGCGCCGCCGGCGGGCCCGGCACGACGTGAAAGACCTGGGCGAGCAACGGGCCGGCCGGCATGAGGCGCGCGTCCGGCGGGCCCCACGTCTGGCCGCGATCGGTGCTCACGCGGGTGCCGGTCACGGGGCCCGGCACGGCGAACCAGCGGATCTGGCCCTTGTTGACCCGCAGTGTGAGCCACAGCGGGGCCTGGCCCGCGATGACGGCAACCGGCTCGGCCAGCTCGAACTCGATCCAGTCCGAGACGCCGGCGGCGAGCTGCCGCACGACCGGCGGCGCGGCCGCGGCGCCCGGCGAGCCGGCGACGTCGGCGCGCAGCTCGAGCACGGCCTCGGCGGCCTCCGCCGCCGCCAGGTGCAGGCGCGCGCTCGCCAGCCGCAGCACGCTGCCGGCCGCGGCGCCGCCGAGCGGCGCGGGCACCACCGCCGCGGCGACCTGCCGCGCCTGATCCACGCGGACGCCGCCGCCGGGCGGCGCGGGCGGAGGCTCGGGCGAGGCGCCGTTCAGCTCGCGGCCGAGGTGCTTCACGGTGAGGCGCAGCTGGCTGCTCCGCGGCGTCAGTCCCGCCGGGGCCTGCAGCGCGAGCGGCACCGGGCTGCCGGCCAGCCGCTGCACGAGACGATCGGGCCCGAGCGGGCGCACGAGGTACTCGGCGACGAGCGCGCGCGCCGTGATGTCCACCGCGCTCACGGTGTCGGCGTCGAAGCGCAGCCGGACCGGCAAGGTGGGGCTGGCCGTCGCCGTCGAGGCGTTCTGGCGCGCCAAGGTGGCGGCCAGCTCCTTGCTCGCGAGCGGGGTGAAGCTCACCTCCTGCTCGCCGGCGTCCGGCAAGAGCGCCTCGGGGTTGTTCCAGAGCTTGACCTCGCCGGCGTCGCCCAGCAGCACGACCGAGAGATTGCGCGGCGTGGCGTCGAGCATCACCCGCTGCACGCTCGGCACGATGTCCTGAGGCGCCAGCTCCGTCGCCGAGGTGCCGACGGCGAGCTGGATGAGCCACGCCTGGCCGAGCACGCTGGGCAGCGTCAGCAACCGGCGGTTGCCGCCCAGCTCGCTGGCGCTCATCCCGGCCAGCACCGGGGAGAACATCGGGCCCGGCCGGCCGAACGACGGCTCGGCGAAGAGCGGCGCGCCGCCCGTGAAGCCGCCGTTGGCCGGTGTGGCCGCGCGCACCACGACGTGCAGGTTGGGCGGCGGCGGCGCCGGCAGCGTGTAGGTCAGCTCCACCTTGCGCAGCCGCGCCGGCGCCGGGAGCGACAGGAAGATGCCCTGGCTGCCGTTGGCCGTGACCTTGTAATCCTCGGTGTCGACCTGCCGGGAGCCGGCGCGGAGCGCGAGCCGGGCCTCGGCGACCTCGATGTCGTCCATGCCGGGCAGGAACGGCACCGCCAGCTCGCGCTCGGCGCGATGCGGCGCGGGATCGTCGAGCTGGACGACGTCGAGCGGGATCGACAGGGGCTGGCCGTGCACGAGGCTGACGAGGTCGGCCCGCGCCAGTTTGGCGGGGTAGAAGAGCGCCGAGGCGATCACGGCTCGAGCCGCACGGCCGCGGAGCCGAGGTACACGCCGCGCTGCCCCGTCGGCGTCGCCAGGTGAATCGCCACGTACTCGAGCCGCGTGCGGGTGATGCCCGAGGCCGGGGCCTGGTACGTGATCGCGGTCTCCGGCGGGGTGAGGCCGATCACACGGAATCCGGTCTCGACGCCGGGCGCGCCGCCGGTGATGGCGCCGCGCTGGGCCGGCGGCGCGTCGCTCAGCACCGTCACGGCCAGCCGCAGCGGCGTGGCCGGCGCCGGCGCGGGCGCCGTCAGCCGGTGGCCCCCGAGCGCCCGCACGCGGATCGTGACGGTCTGCCCGGCGCGCGCGACGGCGTCGCGCGCCTCGATGGTCAGGGGCAGGGAGACCAGCACGGGATCGACGGCGCGGATCGTGCCGCCCTGCTCGCTGACGCCGGGCGGCCAGATCTCGCCCCGCCCGCTGTAGCGCAGCGCGCCCGAGAGGTTCTGCGCGGCGAGGTCGCGCTCGATCCCGCCGGTGGCGAGCAGGAAGGAGGTGACGTGGAACCCGGGATCGGGCTCGGCGGCGGCGAAGGCCTGGCCGGTGACGACCTCGGTCGCGCCCAGGCTGTGGCTGACCAGCGACATGTCCTCCAGCAGGAGCGTGCGGGCGGCGGCCAGATCGGCGGCGGCTGGGCCGGTCGGACGCACGAAGAAGTCCACGCGCGCGCCGAACTCGATCGGCAGCACGCGCCGGCTCTGCGCGCCGTTGACCTGGCTCTGGGCGGGCGCGAAGGTGCCGGCCCGGGTGACGTCGGCGATCGAGACGAGAACCGCGCCCTGGCCGGCCTCGAGCGCGGGCGCCGGGCCCGGGGCCTCGAGCGCGGACAGGTGCGGGCGCGCCGTCAGGGCCTCGGCCACGATCGACGTCAGGGTGCCCTCGATGCGGCTCAGCATGCGGGGCGCGCGTCAGCGGCGCCGTCTCACCGGTCGATGACCGTCGAGCGGTCGACGACGACCGATCGATCGACGGTGCGGTCGGTGCGGACCACGACGTTGGAGCGGAACGAGTCCGGCTTGAGCCGGCCCTCGAACTGGGTGAGGTCGGTCTGGAGGTCCTGGCGCAAGGCCGTGTTGTTGGCGTTGATGCGCGTGTCGATGGTCCGGTTCACCTCGGTGCGCAGCGCCGCGGTCTCCGACCGGAGCAGGGTGACGGCGTCCGAGAGATTCGAGGAGCTCTTGGCCAGCACCTCGGCCGAGGACCGGGCCTGCTCGGCCCGGAGCTGCGCGGCGAGCGTGGCCGTGGAGTCGCGGACCTGCCCGGCGACGTCCAGCGCGGTCACCTGCGTGCGCACCTCGGTGCTGATGTCCGTCGAGAGCGTGCGCGTCGCGGCGGTGACCGAGCGGCCGACCCGCGCGTCGAGGTCGGCCAGCCGCCCGTCGACGGAGGTCGCGATGCGGGCGTCGAGGGTGGCCAGCCCCGCGGCCACCTCGGCGCGGGCGCGAGTGTCGACGGCTGCGTTGAGCGAGGTCTGCATCGCCGCGAGCCGCGTGTCGAGGGCCTGGCTCTGCTGCGCCGCCAGCGTGGTGCCGAGCGCGGTGACCTGCGTCTGCACCAGCCCGGGCACGGCGGCCTCCAGGGTGCGCTGGCGCGCGTCGGCGGCGGCCAGGCGGTCGTTGACCTGCGTGTTGAGCGTGGCGAACCGGCCGTCGAGGTCCGCCCGCAGCGTGGTGCGCAGCTCGTCGCGCACGTCGGTCCGGAGCGTGGCGACCAGCCCGGTGGTGATCGAGCGCACCTGGTCCGGCACGCCGGCCAGCCGCTGATCGATCAGCGTGCCCGTCGCGGCCAGCGTGTCGGTGCGCAGGGTGGCCGCGGTCTGGGTGATCTTCGTGTTGAGCGTGGTGGTGAGGCGGGTCTCGGCCGCCGCCACCGCGTCGGTCATCGACTGACCGAGCACGATCCGCGTGCTGACGATCCCCCCGTCGAGCTGGGCGCGCAGGCGCGCCTCCGAGGCCTGGGCGTCGGCGGTGAGGCTCTGCTTCAGCGCCTCGCTGCGGGCGACGGCGCCGGTGTCCAGGCGCCGCTCGGCGTCGGCGACCGCGCCGGTGATGCGCGCGTCGAGGCCGCCGGGGCCGCTGGTGCCGACAGCGTCCGACACCTCGCGCAGCTTCAGCTCGACGTCGCGGAGCCGCAGCAGGCTACCGTCCACGCCCTGGAGGTTCTCGCGCAGCGCCTGGACCTCGGTGAGGTCCTGCCGCATCCGCGCCACGTCGATGGGGTTGCCCAGCGGGTCGGACAGGCTCCGCCGCAGGTCGAGCAGCGTGGTCACGTTGGTCTTGACGCCGCCCACGTCGGTGGCCAGGGTCGCCACCTGGGTGCGGAGGTTCTCCACGCCGGCGAAGCGATCGTCGAACTGCTTGAGCACGTGGGTGCGATCCAGCTCGGTCACCGCCGAGCGGTCGAGCTGCCTCCGCTGGTCGGACACCAGGCTGGTCAGGCGGGCCACCTCGGTGCCCAGGCCGCCGAGCCGGGACTCCAGCTCGGCCAGCGCCGTGCGGGTGGGCACGGAGCCGCCGCCGCCGGCGCCGACGCGCGCCTGCAGCGCCGGGTCCAGCCAGGCGTCGGTGACGTCGCCCAGGTGCTCGTGCTCGCGGGGCGCGAACCGCTCCTGCAGCGTCACCAGCGTCGTCTCGGCCTGGGCCCGGCCGACCTGGAGCAGGCCCAGGACGACGTCGACCAGCGTGTTCCAGTCGTCCGCCTCGATCGGCATGCCCCGCGACTTGCCGCCCAGAGGGCTCACGCGCTCGACGAGGTCCGCGATGCGTTCCAGCTGATTGGTGGCCATGTGCCGTCCCCCTCACTTCACGGAGCGCAGGACCCGCTCGGTCTTCCGGTACTGCTCGATCTCGGCGTCGTACGTCGTCGCCCGCTGCTGCTTGGCCAGGTCGATGGCGGTGGAGAGCCCCTTGACCTGATTGGAGGCCAGGAAGGCGGCGTCGCCCTGCTTCTCGTCGAGCAGCGCCTCCAGCTTGGTGGAGAGCTGCACGGCCGTGTTGCGGACCTCGCGGCCGAACTTGGTCGGCGAGTCGCTGGCCGTCGATTCCAGGTTCTTGAGCAGGCTCGTGAACTCCTGGCCCTTGGGCGAGCTGGGCGCCACCTGGGCGACGTCGAGCACGTCCTCGATCTGCTTGCGCAGCCGGTCGGTCTGGATCTGCCGCTGCAGCTCGGTGAGCGAGGCGCTGATGCTGTTCACGAGCGTGTCGAAGTTGCTCGTGACCTCGTCGAACTTCCGCTCCAGCTCGGTGTGGTTGTGGCCCACCGGGCTGACCAGCCGGGTCAGCTCGCCGACCGCGCCGGCCAGGTCCCGGATGGCGCCGGCCATCGCATTCCAGTCCTGGGCCAGGATGGCCTCGCCCGGCACCTTGGCGGCCAGCGGCGTGACGGTCTCGGCGATCGAGCGGACGAGGTCCTGCACGGGGCCGAGATTGGCGTCGGGGACGTCCTCGATGGGCGTGTTGCGGAACTTCGAGGGATCGATCACCACCGAGATGTTGGTGTCGCCGACGGGGAGCACGCGGATGGGCCGGCGCAGCACGGGCAAGGTGAGGTTGGGGTGCTTGATCACCAGGTCGTACGCGCCGGGATCGATCTTGGGCACGCGCACCGTCCCGTCGAGGAAGGGCGTCACCTCGCGGACCAGGTTCTGGGTGAGCGGATCGCGGACCTCGACGGTCAGGTCACGGTTGGCGGGCGCGAACCCCAGGATGTTGAGCGTCAAGTCTTGCATCGCACTCTCCCCTTCGTGATTGGGCGGATCAGTGACCGAACGGGAAGTCGATCTCCCAGAAGAACGTCACGTCCTGGCCGGGCCGCAGGGTGACGGGCTCGAAGACGACCTGGTTGTAGAGGCGGTCCCCGGCCAGCAGCCCGGCCTCGGTCACGTCCTTCAGCTCCACGCTCGGGCGGAACACGCTGCTCACGAGCACCTGCACGGCCGCCGGGCCGTCGGTGACGACCTTGAAGTCCGCGGCGGCGATCGGGCTCACGAGCGCCTCGGCCGCGATCGTCCCGCCGGCCGGCGGCGTGAGCGCGGTCAGCTCCGCGGTCGCCGTCTCGGTGGCGAAGCCGACCTTGATCCGATCGATGGGTACCGCCCCGGCCGTGCCGGCGAACAGGCCGGCGATGACCGCCGCGCCCTGGCGCAGGACGAGGTTGCAGGCCCGGCGCTCGGCCACCACGTCGCCCTGCCGCGAGCGCACCGTGAGTCGCAGGCGGCCGCGAGGACGGGGAGCGGTGCGGAGCCCTGCGTGTCGTCTACTACTCATAGCGCGCGCCTCCCAGGGGCGATTCGCCGAACCGGCCGCCGAGCGTGAACTCGGGAACGCCGGTCGGCGCGGTCTGGCGATCGAGCACCTTCCACGGCAGGCTGACCGTGACCTGCTGCGGCTGGCTCTCCACGAAGGGTCGGAACCGCACCTCGGCCCGCACGCCGGCGGCGTGCAGCTGGCGGATCGTGTCGACCAGCCCGTCGGCGACCTGCTCGTAGGGCCGCGGCGTGGACGCGGCGACCAGATCGGCGGGCTCGGAGACGATCCAGCGCGGCACGTGCACCTCGAAGCTGGCCGGCGCGGTCTCGATCCAGTCCATCTCGATCATCGCCACCGGGCCGGTGGGGAACAGCGCCCGGTCGAAGGCCGTCCCGTCGAAGGACGCCTCGTTCAGGTCCGGGCCGGCGATGGCGAAGGCGACGTGATCCAGACCGCGCACGTCGTAACGTCCGAGACAGAGGAACGTCCAGGCGTTGTCGCCGCGGGCCAGCCGGGGCAGCCGCGGCGCGGCGTCGAGCTGGCCGGGCGTGAAGGGGACGCCGGGCACGAAGCGCTCGAGGCTGAACAGCCGCGCGGTCGCGTCGGCCCCGCCGAGCGTAGCGCGCGCCGGGCGCCCGGCGCCGTCGCCGGCGCGCACCACCAGCGTCTGCCCGAACGGGATCCGGCCGGAGTAGCCGATGAGGTCGCCCGTCGTCTCGTTGACGAGCACGGGCACCGCGGTGCGCCCGCCGGCCAGCCCGGAGATCCGGAAGGTGACCACGGCCTCGTCGAGCCCGCGGTTGCTCTCCGCCCAGCGATAGAGGAACGGCACCCGGCCCCCGCGCGCCTGCAGCGCCCCGCTCACCCGCCGGCGCGGCGGGTTCTCGCGCAGCGCCAGCGGGCGCGTGCGCGGCGGGACGGCGCCCTCCGGGAAGGCGTGCTCGAGATCGAGGTGCTGCAGCCCGGGCACCAACGTGCACTCGAGCACGTCCTCGGACCGGCGGAGGTAGTCGAAGACGAAGCGCTTGATCTCCAGCGGTCCGAGCGCGCCCTTCAGGCGCGCCGTCACCAGCGCTAGCAGCCGCTCGCGGAACATCGGCAGCCCTTCCCACGCCAGCCGCCGGATGCCCATCAGGGCCCCCAGCTTCTCGGCGTCGGCCAGGCGGAACGCCGTGCGGATCCAGTGCGACTGGCGCATCCGGTCCAGGTCCTCGCCGAAGGCCTCGAGCTCGAGCGCGACGACGTCGAGCAGCGCGGTGAGCACGGCGTCGTCGGCGACCGCGTAGGGGCCGGGGAGCAGATCGCGCAGGCGATCGAGCTGGGTCATGACGCCGGCGTGACGTCCACGGCGGCCACCGTGAACACCTGCCCGGGCAGGACCTGGAAGGCCGGCCCGCCCTGGACGATCTGGGCGAACTGATCGGCGGAGGTCAGCGTGACGCTGAGCCCGAGCGGGTCGATGGCGTACTTGCCGTCGTCGCGCAGGGCGGTCAGCACCGCGGCGGTGTCCACCGCGGTGCCCGGCGCCAGCGCCTCGAAGAATGCGCGCAGCCGGGCCTGCAGCTGCGCCGTCACCTGGTCGAGCGGCGCGCCCGGCAGCAGCCTCGCCCGGACGAGCGCGCGCACCTCCACCGGGATGGTGTCGCCCTGGCCGAGCGGCTGATCGAAGGCCTCGGTCGGGAACGTGACGTCGGCGGGCGCCAGCACCACGGTGGCGCCGGCATCCGGCTGCAGATCCTCTCCCGGCACGCCCGCCGCGGCGCCCGCCAGGGTGAGCGTGACGACGGCGTCGGCGACGCGGCCGTCGCGCAGCACGGCGGCGGCGAGCGGGCGGTTACGCACCTTCTCGCCCACGCCCTTGCGCGCGACCTCGGCCACGAGCGCGGCCCGTGCGGCCTCGCGCACCTGGGCGATCTCGGCCGGCGGGAGATGGCTGCCGGCCAGGGTGAGCTGCACGCTGGCCTGCAGCGTGGCGCTCGCCGTGGCGCTGCTGACGACGCGGATGCCGGCCGGCCGCAGCTCGTCCAGGCGGGCCAGGACCGCGCGCGGCAGACCCGGCGCCGCCGACGGCTCCTTGAGGCTGACCGCCACGCTGATCTCGCCGGGGACGCCGTTGGGCATCTCGATCACCTTGACGCTGCGCACCTCGGGGAGCTGGCGCAGGCCGTGCTCGATGGCGCTCGCCGTGCCCTTGTTGCTGGCGATCAGCGCGTCGCGGGCGCGGCCCCGCAGCTGCTCGTCGGTCTCGTCGTTGCTGGAGCGCGTCGTCTCGCGCTCGTTGGTCACGGTGTCCAGGCCGGCGATCGAGCGCTGGATGACCGTCAGCACACCGACCTTCACGGGCGGCGTCGCGTCGGTGGCGCCCCGCACGGCCACCTCCGCGGTCGTCTCGCCGGCCAGCATGGCCCGCGTCTCGACCGTGTCGTAGCGGACCTTGTCCCCGGTGTCGGTGATCGGCGTGCCGGCGGGGATCGTGATGTTGCCGGCCGAGCTGGCCCGCCGCGTGAACGTCACCGTGCCGATCGGCCGGCCCGCCCGGAAGCGCTGGTAGCCGAGCAGGGCCACGACGCGGTCGAGCGACGAGCCGGTGGCGGTCTCGAGGAACGCCGAGTCGTAGGCCAAGTTCAGCTGCGCGTAGAGCAGCGCCAGCTCGCGGCTGACCGCCTCCAGCAAGGTGCGGGTCACGCTGCCGACGTTGATGTCGGTGATCGGCGCCGGATCGGTGTTGCGCGGGAAGTAGTTGACGACCACCGCCGTCCCGTTGGCCGGCTTGCGGCCGAACGGCAGGAAGTGGATGTGGCTCAGGTCCTCGGGGTCCTGGTTCACCAGCAGCTCGTAGTCATTCAGCGTGAACCGGTAGGGGACGGGCTCGGCGCCGGGCGAGGGCTCGATGAAGCCCTCGACCACGGAGACGCGGCTCACCGGCCGGCGCCGCAGCGTGATGTCCGGCACCTGCAGCGGCCGGGCCAGCGGGTCGTAGCTCACGGTGTGGACCTCGCGGGACACGCCCTGCGTGAGGTTCGTGAGCACGTCGCGCACGATGTCGGGGTACGGCCGGTCGATGAAGCTCACAGCACCACGTCCAGGGTGAGGGCGAGCGGATCGTCGTCGTTGACCGGCAGCACCGAGAAGACGACGCGGATCGTGTCGGGCTGATCGGGCGCCGTCTGCACGGAGAGGTCGAGGAGCTGTTGCACGCGCCGCTCCTGGCGGACCGCCTGGATGGTGAAGAGGCGGGCGAGGTTGCGCGTGGTCTCGTTGTTGAGCTGGCCGATCAGCTCCGTGAGACGGCTGCCGTAGTCCGGATGCCCGAGCGCGCTCAGGGCCCCCTGGCGCGTCAGCAGGCGCAGCACCAGCGCCTGGGCGAGATTGGCCCGGCCGCTGACCGCCCCGACGTCGCTCACCGCCGGGCCGCGGCGGGGACCGCCCCGGCCGCCGGGCACCACCTGGAGATCCAGGCTGCCCCACGAGTCCGCGACCTCCAGCGGCACGCTGCTGGGCACGCCGCTGTAGCGCGTCAGCGCCAGATCCGACCCGAGCACGGCATACGTCCTGGGCTTGGCCACGTCGCTGGCTCCGATCGCCTCAGCCGCCGATGAACACGGTGGCGGTGGCGACGACCTTGCCGACGGGCGCGTCGGCGGGGTCGTCGCAGGTGAGGGCCGTGTCGCCGTTGCGCGCCGCCGCCTTGCCGCCGATCTTCACCGTGGCGCTGCCCATCTGGATCGTCGCCTTGTTGGTCGGCGGCTTCTGGAACGTGACGCCGGGCGGCGTGGGCAGGTGCGCCGGCGTGTTGTCCGCGGTCGAGCCCACGACCGCCGCCGGCTGTCCGCCGATGCGCACGGTGCTCACGGTGCCGCCGCTCACGATGCCGGTGAAGGGATGGGGCAGGGGCGTCGGCACCTGCGCCGGGCCCGCCGGCACGATCACGATGTGGGTGTCCGTGGCGACGACCTGGTCGTTGAGCTTGGCGGCCGGCTGTCCCATGTCAGTTCAGGTCGATCGTCTGCCCGGCGATCTTGACGCTGCTGTCGCCGGAGATCTCGATCGTGGAGCCCTTGAGCCGCAGCGTGCCGGCGGCCTCGATCGTGACGTCGCCGCTCTGCTCGACGACGATCTTGGAGTCGCCCACCTGGAGCTCGGCCTTGCCGTCGGAGCCGCTGCTCTGGGTCAGGCTGAGCCGGGTGTCCTGCGCCTGCAGCCGGAGGCCGCCGTCGTCGACGACCAGCTCGACCTTGACCGGACCGTCGAGCGTCAGGTGCAGGCTGCGCGTGCCGTCGCCGGGCGTCTTCACCCGCAGCTCCAGGCGCTGGTCGGGCGCCGTCTCGTCGCCGGGCAGCACGGTGACCACCTCGCCCGGCTCGTTGGCGGGCGGCTCCACGCCTTCGTTGTACAGGCGCCCGACCACGACCGGCGCGTGCGGATCGCCGCCGACGAACAGCACCACGACGAGGTCCTGCTCGCGCGGCAGCGCCGCGGCGCCGATGAGGCCGGTGGCGATCGGGACCTTGGGCAGCACCAGGCCGGACTCCCGCAGCTGCACCGTGCAGGCGTAGCGCTTCTCGCCGTTGGCCCCGTGCAGCGAGGTCACCACGCCGAGGCTCGCGCCCCAGTGCTGCTCGATCTCGTGGCGGGCGACCTGGCGAATGGTGTTGACCACGCGGTGCATGGCTAGAGCAACCCTCCGATGGCCCCGGCCAGCGCGCCGAGCAGCGCCAGCGGATCGAAGCTGTCTCCGCCCTTGAAGAAGCGCACCGTGGTCAGCGCGCCCCGCGGCGAGAGGACGTGCTCGACGCGGGCGATCCAGACGGGGCCGCCGACGAGGCCGTCGGGCAGGTCCTGGATCTCGATCACGCTGCCGCAGCGCAGCGCGGGCAGCAGGAAGGCCTGCAGCCGTCCGGCCTCGCGGCTGGCCGTGTACTGGCGCTGGAGCGCGGCGCCGGCGCTGCCGGCGCTGCGGGCAGTGCGCAGCGCGGGCTCGAAGCGCCACCGCTTGCCCAGGGCCGGCCCGTCGGGGCGATTGCCGGCGAAGAAGTCGGTGGACGGGCGCAGGGCCTCGGGGGCCGACGCGGAGCCGGCGCCGCCCTCGCCGGCGACGACCCAGGCGTCCACCGAGGAGCCGGCGCGATCGGCCTGCAGGGCCACGATCTCGCGCCCGTAGCGCAGCGCCAGCTCGGCCTGGGTGGCGTCGATCACGACCGAGCGGACCTTGCCGTCGCTCGACACGCTGGCGAGCGCGCCGCCCCACGCCGCCAGCCGCGCCACGTGCTCCCACGCCGTGCGCGAGGGATCGGCGACGTAGAACGCCAGGTCGACGCCGTCGTCGAGCTCACCGGCGGAGAGGCCGGCGTCGCCGACGAGCGTGCGGATGACCGTGCCGGCCGTCACCTGCTCGTAGGTGGCCGAGGGACGGTAGCGGGCCAGCGCGCCGCCGGCGTCGAGCGCGGTGACGTGAATCGCCTCGAAGCCCCGGCGGATCGTGTCGATCGTGCCGGTGAAGACCAGCGCATTCTGCTCGCCGCTGTCCAGCGTGAGCGAGACGGAATCGCCGGGCGCGGCCGAGAGCGGCGCGGCGGCCGGCAGCCGCACGCCGAGCACGTCGACCATCGGGGCGGCGGCGAGCGAGACGCGGATCTCCAGCGCCTGCTCCTTCCAGCGCTGGGAGCCGAGCGTCAGCTCGTAGGCCGGGGACAGCAGCGAGGTCGTCATCCGGTCAGGTCCTTCACGGCCTTGGCCAGGCCCGCCACGGCCGGCGCCAGCTCCGCCAGCTCGCCGACCTTGTCGGCGATGGGCTTCACCGGGTTGCCGACGTTCGCGAGGTCGCCGAGGCTGGCCAGCGACTGGAGCTGCTCGACGGCGGCCAGCGCCGTGTCCACCGCGTCCATGACGGCGCCGGCCTGATCGGCGATGTCGCCGAGCACGTCGCCGAGCGCGCCCGGATCGAAGCCCTCGATCCCGAGGTCGCCCAGCCCGATGTCGCCGAGACCGCCGAACGAGCTGACCTCCGCCGGCGGCGGCAGCGGCGGGCTCTCGGCGAGGACCAGGGCATACGCGATCTGGCCGGCGGGGCCGACCTGCTGCTCCGCGACGAACGACTCGATGACCATCTTGTCCACGCTCAGCGCGGTGGTGATGTCGGCCGAGAACGTGACCTCGGCACCGGCGGACGCCTTGTCCTGCAGCTTCTTGAGGTCGTCGGTGGCGGTGGCGGGCAGCAGGAAGCCCGAGATCAGCACGCGGTGGGAGCGGCGCCCCAGCTTCTGGTGGAGCGTGCCGGCCAGTCCGGCGATCCGCTGGCGCGCGAACGCCTGGTCGGTCTCCTGGCGGATGTGCTGCACGGCCTTGAGCTCGACGTCGTCGATGATCGGTGTCGCCATGGCTCAGCCTTCGAGATCGATCCCGAGCTCGCCGGCCGCCTGCTCCAGGCGGAGCGCCAGCTCGTCGAGCACGGCGTCGGTGACGTCGAGCGCCGCGGCCGGCGGATCGGCGGTGGCCGGCGCCGCGGCCGCCCGCCCGCCATCGGGCGGGGGAGCGACGAGCGCGGTCCGGACACCGCCAGCCGCCTCGCTCGGGTCGGCCGCCGCCGCCGGCCGAGCGGCGAGCGCGCCGGGCGCGGTGACGGGCCACGGCCACGAGCGCCCCGGCGGTTCGGCGCGCGCCGCCGGGGTCAGGGCCGGCGCGGTACCGGCGGCGGCGGCGCGTGGCGGCGCCTCCGCGACGGCGACGGCCGGCCCGGCGTCCGCCGGTGCGCCCGTGTCGAGCCGCACGCGGAACCGGCGTCCGCCCGAGAGCGTCGAGAACGCGGCGACGGGCGCGGCGGGCTCGCGCCCGTCCGCGGATCCGTCCGCGAGCGCATCCGGCTGGACGTTGCGCGGGCCGGCGGTCACGGCGCTCGCCGCCGGCCGGCGCGGCGCACCGGCGAGGCGGGACGGCGCAGCCGGTGGCGGAGAGGATCGGTCAGGCGCGGGCTCGATCCGGGCGGCGCGCGTGGGAGTCGTGCGCTCCGGCTCGGCCGTCACGGGCTGCGCCGCAGCAGCCGGCCGCGGGTCGGGCACGATGACGATGCGGGTGCCGTCCGGCTCGTCGTCCTGGCCCGGGCTCGCCTCGCCGCGCGAGGCGCGCCACAGCAGCTCGACGTCGGCCGCATCCAGGTCGTCGACGGCGCCGGGCGCCAGCTGCATCGCCGCGCAGACCTGGACGGTGACCGTCGCGAGCACGCGCTGATCGAGCGGCAGGGGCGGCTCGCCGCCCGGGGCGTTCAGCCAGCGGGCCAGCGCCAGCAGCGCCTCCCGCCGCGCCGGATCGTCGGGCATGGGGCCCGCCTCGCCGAGGGCCAGGCGCACGAACTGCTCCTGCAGGAAGCGCTCGCCGAGGTGTGCGAAGCGCGCGAGGATGCGCTTGGCGCGCCACGAGTGCGGCTGCAGCCGCCAGCGCTCGCCGTCGAAATCGACGGCGAGGGTGCCGTGGCGGCAGTCCAGCTCGAAGGGCCAGCGCCGGTCGCCGACCGAGACCTCGCCCCGGTCCGGATCGACCTGCGCGCTCACGCTCGTCCGCCTACTCCTCGCGCACCCGGGTGGCGGTGAAGGAGTACACGGTCTCGGCGTGGCCCTCCGCCGTCAGGCCGAAGGCCTTGTCCTCCATGTAGCAGGCGTCGAAGGTGACCCGGCGCGTGGCCTCGCCGTGCTTGAGCGTGGCGCTGATCGAGAACTCGCCGTTGGACTGCAGCAGCCCGTCGAGCGTGGCGTTGAGGGAGGCCACGCGGAGCTTGCCGGCGACGGTCTTCATGCCGAAGTACACCGCGATGCGCTCGTCGGTGCCGATGGCGCCGACCTGCTGGCGGTTCTTGACGACGTTGTAGTCCAGCGACTGCAGGCCCTCGACGGTCTCCTGGTTGATCTTCACCTCGGAGGCCAGCGCGGTGAACACCTGGGGCATGGCTGCGCTCCTTTCGTCCGGCGGCCCGGGCTAGTTCTTCACCAGGATGGTGGCGTAGACGTAGTCGATGGCCCGCACCGGGCGGATCGCGATGTCGACGCGCACGATGCCGTTGGCGAAGTCGGCCTGGGTCGAGTACACGTTCACGCTGAAGGCCGGGTCCTTGCCGTCGGTGCTCGGCACCAGGGCACCGTCGCGCTCCATCTGCAGCAGCATGGCGAAGATCTGCTGGCGCAGGGCGTTGCGGGCGCCGTCGTTGTTGAGCAGGCCGATGTACTTGTCGGCGATGGCCTTGACGTCGCGCACGGCCTTGTTGGCCGTCCGCTGCACGTTGACCTGCCGGCCGCTGGTGAGCAGCCCCTTGACCGCGATGTTGCCCAGCCCCCGCCGGGCGTTGACGACCAGCACGTTGCCGCGGACGAGTTGCTCGAGCTGGGCGTCGGGATAACGGCCGGGCTCGCCGTCGAGCGCGGCGATGGTCTTGAAGGTCGGCGACTGGAAGAAGTCCTGGCGCCCCAGCAGCCCGGCCACCGCGGCCTCCGAGCCCGCCGGCGTCGTCAGGATGAAGTGATCGCTGCGCACGTCGTCGGCGTGGTCCAGGACGTCGGCCACCCGCGACTGCTCGAGGGGTGTGGCGGAGCCGAGCCCGATGCGGTTGCGGGCCACGTCGGCCATCTTGGTGCAGTGGGCGACGACGCTGCGGTGCACGCTGCGGATCGCCGCGCGCGCCGCCGCCGCGTCGGTCCGCTCGTCGAACTGGCCGGCGACCGACGCGATGACGAGGTCGACCTCCTCGGCGCCCTCGAGCCGGTCCAGGGCCGCCTGGTAGTCGTCGGGCTGCGGCGAGGTGCCGCCCTTGAGCGGCGTGGCCCGGACCATGTGCCGCGGGAACGAGCTGGTGCGGCTGCGCAGGAAGAGGTCGTGGGCGCGGAGCAGCCCCGAGCCCGCCAGCACCTGGGGCAGGTAATTCGAGTCGTCGGGATCCATCGTGAGGTCGTTGAACGTCTCCGTGAGCTCGTCGTCCTGGAACACCGTGAGCGTGACCACGCCGGTGGCGTTGTCGAGGCTGGACACGCCGGCGGCGACGCCGATCGCGAGCGCGGCCCGCACGCCCGGCGCCGGGGCCAGCTCCAGGATCGGATCGGTGCTCGTCTCGCTCACGAGCTGCAGGGCCGCGCCCTTGTTGCGCCCGCCCCGCAGCGGAATCCCGTCGTTGGCATCGGGGAGCTGGGTGGCGGCGTTGACGGCCGAGAACGTGACGACCGGGTCGGTGAGCGCGGTCAGCGCGGCCATGTCGGCCAGGTCGGGATAGGTCGAGGTGTCGCGTCCCTCCGCGGTGATCTCGATCGTCACCCGCCGGCCGAGCGGCGTGGCGGCCAGCGGCACGGTGGGCAGCACGGTGCCCCGCGCCGTGCCGATCACGTCGGGGTCGTTGGCCAACGCGCTCACGATCGCGTCGACGCTGGCCAGCGGACCGTAGGTGCGCAGCGGCCCGGTGGCCGGTGTCACCACGACATTGATCGTGTCGGGTCCGGCGGGCGTGGCGCTCACACGGATGCCGCTGCCGCCGGCGCCGGCCTGGCGGGCGCTGATCTCCAGGCTGGGCGCGGTGGCGGCGCCGGTGAGCCGCAGGGCGGCGCGGCCCTCGCGGACGGCGACGGCGGCCTGGTTGCCCGTGCGCCCCGTGCGCTTGGCCTCCACGCGCACGACGTCGACGGCGCCGGCCTTCAACGTCGCGAAAGCCGGCCGGCTGTCCGAGTCGGCTAGCGCGGTGCGGGCCAGGGTCGCGGGCAGCGCGGTCTGGAACAGCGGGTCGAAGGCGACGAGCACCCGCGAGGCGGTGTTGATCCGATCGAAGAAGTAGTTGGGATCGGTCTCGTCCATGACCAGGTTGTTGAAGGTCTCGATGCTGACGCCGTCGAGGAACGTCTCGACGTTGACGTACTTTACGCCCTGTCGCGACAGCGCCTTGACCTGCGTCACCTTGACGGACAGCCGGTTGCCCCAGCCGCCCTCGGCGCGGGCCTGCAACGTGACGACCGTCTCGCCGTCGTCGTCGAGCAGGTCGAGCGAGGCCTTCTGGCCGCGTCCCGGCTCGATGCGGGCGATGACGGCCCGTGACACGCCGTTGGCGAACGCCGAACGGATCTCGGGCATCGTGTAGCGCGTGGCTGGACCGAAGATCTCCACCAGCTCGCTGAAGGTGCCGATCGGCGTCGGCAGCAGCGGCCCGCGATCGGCGACGCCGATCACGCCCAGGATGCCAGTCTGGCCGGGCAGGACCGGCGAGGGCTCGAACTCAGTCTTGACCTGAACGCCGGGGATGATCAACGCAGACGGCATGCGCGGCTCCTTTGCGGGTGTCGAGGACGGTTCAGCGACATCGACGTGGGCAACGAGCGAGCTTCACCGATGCAGCTCACCGGCGCGACGTGCGGTACCGCGAGATCAGTCTTCCCAGCCATCACGTCCTAGCGCCGCGGCCCCATCGCCGATCGGCGGGCTACAGTTACCGCATGTGCTCCTGACTGCGCAAGTGCGACCGTATCCGGCGCACTCCCACCATCGCCGCGAGGCCCGCGGCGACGCGATCAATGGTCGATCCGATCGATCGCGCGACGCAGGACAGCTGAGCGTGGACGATGCCGGCCTCGCGGTGGGTTGTCAATGGGGAGTTTCCCCGACAGGCCCCCGGCGGCGGCCCTCACGCTCCGAGTCGCCGGCGGCGCGATCGCGGCGGGTGAGGCGGCCCCGCGATTCGTTTGTTGGTCTGCGCGGGCGGCGGCGGTACACTGCCCGCGTCGGCGACGACCGCGGTCAAGAACACCAGCCATTCCTCGAGTGAGAAACCTGTGCCCCTCTGGTCCGATGAGAAGCGCTGCGCGCGATCGCCGGATCATGCGTGCGGCGCCGGCGTCCACCGCCGCCGCGAGCGTGGTCCCCTGCCTCGTCACCGCCGACGCACCGATGCAAGTCGGGGGCGGGGCATGAAGAGCCAGCCGCGGTCGGACGAGACGCCGGCGGTCCGCATCGAGGCGGACAACGAGTGGGCGTGGTGCGGGGCGCGGCGGCTGGCGCTGGCGCCGCGGGCGTTCGCCGTCCTGCGGTACCTGGTCGAGCACCGGGGGCGGCTGGTCACGAAGGACGAGCTGCTCACCACCGTCTGGCGGGACGCCATCGTGAGCGACGCCGCCCTGGCCAGCGGCATTCGCGATCTGCGCAAGGCCCTGGGGGACTCGTCACAGACGCCGCGGTACATCCAGACGGTGCACCGACGCGGATTCCGGTTCATCGGCCCGGTCGAGGGCGAGTCCTCCGTCCCCCCGGCCAGTTTCACCGCCTCCTCGCCCGCGGTCCCGACGCTGGTGGGCCGAGAGGCCGAACTGGCCCGTCTGCACGCGCGGCTGGTGAGGGCGCTGAGTGGGCAGCGGCAACTCGTGTTCGTCACCGGGGAGCCGGGGATCGGCAAGACGTCGTTGGTGGAAGTGTTCCTGGCCGAAGCCGGCGAGGCGAACGCGCTGCGCATCGGCTGCGGGCAATGCGTGGAGCAGTACGGTGCCGGGGAAGCGTATCTGCCGGTGCTGGAAGCGCTGGGGCGATTGGGGCGCGCGGCGGGAGGCGAGCCACTGGTTCAGATCCTCACGCAGCATGCGCCGACCTGGCTGGAGCAGTTGCCGGGGTTGCTGAGCGATCGCAATGTCGAGGCGGTGCGGCGCCGGGCGCAGGGGGCCACGCGCGACCGGATGCTGCGTGAGTTGGTGGAGGCGCTGGACGTCCTGACCCGGGACGTACCACTCGTGCTGCTCCTGGAAGACCTGCACTGGAGCGACTCGGCCACCATCGACCTGCTGGGCATGCTGGCGCGCCGGCGGGACGCGTCGCGCTTGCTGGTTCTC
>JBGPZN010000106.1:0-9087 GCA_041493815.1 Methylomirabilia bacterium | reverse complement strand
TGAATCCCGGCGGTGGCGAGCGCCTTCTTCTGGAGCTCCTCGGCCAGCGCCAGCGTGCGCCGCGCCGCGGTCGCCGCCGCCGCTTGCGACTCGGACGTGGTGGCCAGTCGCAGCAGCAGGTGGCGGCCGAGCTCGTGGTGGAAGCGCTCGTCCGGCTCGATCGTGTCACGGTAGAGGGCCGCCGTGGCCTTGTCCCCCACCCGCTCGCAGAACTCGATGAACTGGCGGTTCTTGACGACCGCGATGGCCTCGCGGGTGAACTGGCCGGCCGCGATGCGCTCCACCGTCGTCGTGAGCGTTTCGAGATACTTGAAGAGTGCACCGTAGCCGCCGGCCAGCGGATCGAGCGCACCGGCATCGACGCCGAGCTGGCGGAGGCGGTCGGCGATGAGCCGGTAGTGCTTGGCCTCGTCACCCACCTGCCGGGCCAGCGCCAGCTTCACCGCCACGTCGTCGCTGATGACGAGCCAGCGCGCGGCGATCTCGGTGGCCTCCATCTCGTTCTTCAGCGCGACCTTCAGGAGATTGGGGACGTTGAGGGGCCCGTCGATCTCGGGCTTGAGCGTGGCGTCGGGCTCGAGCGCCCGCAGCAGCGTCTGGTTCTCGGCGTCGAGCGCGGCGACGAACTCCTCGGCCGTCACACCGCCACTCCGTCGCGCAGCAGCGTCGGCAGCTCCTGGGTCAGCGTTTCCTTGGTCACCACTCGCCCGCAGCGCACGTGCCACGGCTGGCTCTGGCGGGCCAGCGCGTGCGTGGTGAAGCCCAGCACCGGCGGGCGCCCGGCCGCCTCCACGGTCTCGAACACGCGGGCGTAGTCGAAGCCGCCGGTGAGGTCGAGCAGGACGAAACGGGGCCTGATGGCGAGTGCGGTGGCCAGATCCTCGGGAGTACGCGCGAACTCGAGCGGGACGCCGGCCAGGCGCGCGGTTTCGCGGATGCGGGCGACGAAGAACAGGTCGCGGACGACCGCGACCACTCGAGGGCCAGGGTCAGTCATTGTGCTCGCGGATGCCCAGCCAGTGCTTGTTCCACTCGGCGATGTGGCTGAGGGTCCGGAGGTCGCTCATGCGGTCGACGTAGACGATCCCGTTCAGGTGGTCGGTCTCGTGCTGGATCACGCGGGCGAAGAAGTCCTTGGCGACGAGGTCCACCGGGTTGCCCTCGCGGTCGTGGCACTCCAGCCGCACGGCCGTGTGCCGCGATACCATCCCCCGCATGTCGGGAACCGACAGGCACCCCTCCCAGCCGTCCTCCCGCTCCTCGCCCAGCGGCGTGACGACCGGATTGATCACCACGGTCAACGGAATGGCCGCCGCATCGGGATACCGCGGGTTGCCATCGACCTCGATCACCGCGATCTGCAGCAGCGTGTGCACCTGATTGGCCGCCAGCCCCGCCCCGTCGTACTCCCGCATCGTCTCGACCATGTCATCGATCAGCCGCTGGATACTCGCCGACCGGATCTCGTCGACGGGGACCGGCTGCGCTTTCTGGCGAAGCACCGGATGGCCGAGACGAGCGACTTTCAGGATCGCCATGACGCCCAAAAGTGTAGCACGCGCGTCACGAGGTACCGCCGCGTCGAACGATGCTCGAGCGCTGTCGAATGGCGCGCGTGGCGAGAGCTATTCGCGTGGCGAGAGATACGGAGGAGTTGCGGGGGCTATGGGAGATGGACGAGGAGCGTGGGCGGCGTGGGCGGGCGGGGTGCGAGTGGGGTCCGTGGACCCGTTCCCGTCCCGCGCCACCGTGCGCCCCCCCGTGAGGTGGAGCCCAGCCAAGGCGGATCCGAAGCGGCCTCCCGCCTCGTGGTGCCACGGACCCCACTCGCACCCCGCCCGCCCACGCCGCCCACGCCGCGCGCGGAGCGCGAGGCTACTTCTTGTCCTCGACGCGCCCAACCTTCCGCACGCCCTCGGCCAGTCGCCGAGCGTCCGCGTCGAAGAAGCGCTGGAAGTCCTCGCCCTGCTTGAAGGCGATCGGCGTCTCCATCTTGTCCATCGCCGACCTGAAGTCGGCATCGCCCACGGCGGCGCGCGTCGCGTCCCGCAGCTTCGCCAGCACCGGCTCCGGCGTACCCTTCGGCGCGAAGAGCCCGGCCCAGATGTAGAACTCGGCGTCGGGGTAGCCGAGCTCCTTGAAGGTCGGCACTTCCGGCAGCGCGGCCACGCGCTTGTCGCCCCAGCCGGCCAGCGCGCGCAGCTTGCCCGCCTTGATCTGCGGCAGGATCACGGCCGGGCCCGAGGCGAGCGCGTCGACGTGGCCGCCCAGCAGCGCGGTCAGCGCCGGGCCGGCGCCGGGGGTCGGGATGTGGCGCAGCTTGACGCCGGCCGCATGCGACAGCAGCTCCATGGCCATGTGCAGCGTGCCGTAGATTCCCGAGGACGAGTAGGAGATCTGGCCCGAGCGCTTCCCGGCGTCGTCGAGAAACTCGCGGGCCGTCTTCCACGGGCTCTCGGCCCGCACGACGAGGATCGTGGGGTCGGCCGAGATCAGCGCGATCGGCGCAAACTGGTCGACGGTGAAGGCGGGCGGGCGGCCGAAGATCTTGTCGGCCTCGGGAATGATCGAGATCGACGAGAGCGCCAGCAGCAGCGTGTAGCCATCCGGCTTGCTGGCGGCGACGAACTGCATGCCCACCGCGCCGGCAGCACCGGTCTTGTTCACCACCGCCACCGGGTTCTTGAGCACCTTCTCCATCGCGGCCGCCACCGGCCGGGCGGTGAGGTCGGCCACGCCGCCGGGCGGAAACGGCGCCACCAGGGTGATCGGGCGCGAGGGATACGGTTCCTGGGCGACGGCGACGAGCGGCAGGGCCAGGGCCAGCGCGGCGGCGGCGAGGACACGGCGTCGTGTCATGGACTCTCCTCTCCCTTTTCGGCCAGGGCTATGCGGGTACGCCAGTCCGATCGCCGGCGCGCGAACGAGTACAGGTTCAGCAGTACCAGCGTCAGGCCCACCGCCAGCAGCACGGCGGAAATCGGACGCTGCACGAAGATGCCGTAGTGGCCGTCGGACATTGCCAGCGACTGGCGCAGGCTCAGCTCGATCATCGGCGCCAGCACGACGCCCAGCACGATGGGCGCCGTCTCGAAGTCGAGCTTGCGCAGCAGCCAGCCCAGCACGCCCATGATCACCATGATCCACACGTCGACCACGCTGCCGTTGACCGCGTAGACGCCCAGGATGGAGAACACGAGGATGGCCGGGTAGAGATAAGGGTACGGCACGCGCAGGATGTTCACGAACAACCCCACCAGGGGCAGGTTCAGGATCAGCAGCATGACGTTGCCGACGTACATCGAGGCGATGAAGCCCCAGAACAGCGCCGGCTGCTGCTGGATCAGCAGCGGGCCGGGTGACACACCGTGCACCATCAGCGCCGCCAGCATGACGGCGGGAATCGGGCCCGACGGCACGCCGAGCGCCAGCATCGGCACCATCGCGCCCGAGGTCGCCGAGTTGTTGGCCGACTCCGGCCCCGCCACGCCGGCCACGGCGCCCTGGCCGAACTGCTCGGGGTGCTTCGACAGCCGCTTCTCGACCGCGTAGGACACGAAGCTCGAGATGATGTGCGCGGAGCCCGGAAGGATGCCGATCAGAAAGCCCAGCACGGTGCCGCGGCCGATCGGCGCCGCCGATTCGCGCCACTCCTGGCGCGAGGGCAGCAGCTCGCGCAGCTTCGGCTTGATGACCGACGGCGGCGCCGGCTGCCCGGCGGTGGCCAGGATCTCGGCGACACCGAACAGGCCAACGGCCACCGGGACCACGCCGAGGCCGTCGCCGAGCTCGACGACGCCATAGGCGAAGCGGAAGTAGCCGCTCATCTGGTCGATGCCAACCATGCCCAGCAGCAGGCCGAACGCCGCCATGGCCAACGACTTCACCATCGACCCCGAGCTCATGTAGGCCAGCACCAGCAGGCCCAGGAGCAGCAGCGCCACGTACTCGGGCGGCCCGAAGCGCAGCGCGAACGCGGCCAGCGGCGGAGCCAGAACCATGAGCCCGACCACGCTGACGGTGCCGGCGACGAAGGAACCCACGGCCGCGATGGCCAGCGCCGCCCCACCCCTGCCCTTGCGGGCCATCGCGTAGCCGTCGATGCACGTCATCACCGAGGCCGCCTCGCCGGGGATGCGCATCAGGATCGACGTCGTCGAGCCGCCGTACATCGCGCCGTAGTAGATACCCGCGAGCATGACGATGGCCCGCGTGGCGTCCAGCCCGAAGGTCGCCGGCAGGAGCAGGCTGATGCCGGCCAGCGGCCCCACGCCCGGCAGCACGCCGACCAGCGTGCCCACCAGGCAGCCGACGAACGCGTAGAACAGGATCGGCGGAGAGAGCGCGACCGAGAAGCCGAGACCGAGATTGCCGAGCGTCTCCAGCATCAGAACCCGAAGAGCCCGCGCGGCAGCTGCACGCGCAGCACGGTGTCGAACAGGTAGTGGGTGCCCGCCGCCATCCCGGCCGCGAAGAGCACGGTCGGCACGAGCCCCTTGCGCTCGACGACGGAGAGCAGGAAGGCGCACGCCAGCGCCATCGTCAGCCGATAGCCGAGCCGCTCCAGCGCGAACGCGACGAAGGCGCAGGCGCCCAGGATGGCCGCCGTGTGGCGCCACTCGGCCCAGCCGGCGGCTCCGAGCGTGGCGGCGTCGCGACCGAGCGCCACGATCAGCACGCCGGAGACGAGCAGTGCGGCGGCGAGCAACGCGGGCATGTAGGCCGGACCGGGGTTGGCGAGCGTGCCGAGCGGCAGCCGCAGTCGCCAGCACTCCTCGAGCACGGCCACCGCCAGGAGCGCGAGGGCCACGCCGCTCACGCGCTCGCTCCTCATCGCGCGGCGATCTTAGCCCAGATCCGCGCCGGCGTGAGGGGCATGTCCACGTGCCGCACGCCGAACGGCGACAGCGCGTCGACGACCGCGTTGACCACGGCCGGCGGCAGCCCGATCGTGCCCGCCTCGCCGAGCCCCTTGGCGCCGAGCGGGTTGTACGGCGAGGCCGTGTGGACGTGCAGGATCTCGGCGACCGGCACCTCGTCGGCGCGCGGGATCGCGTAGTCCATCAGCGTGCCCGTCAGCAGGTGGCCGTCGGCGTCGAAGGTGATCGCCTCCATCACGATCTGCCCCCACGCCTGGGCGAGCGAGCCCTCGAGCTGACCGTCGGCCAGCAAGGGATTGACGATGGTGCCGGCGTCGTCCACCCACACGATGCGCTCGGGCACGATCACGCCGGTCTCGCGCTCCACGCGCACGGCCACGACGAACGCGCCCGAGCTCCACACCTCCCCCGGCGCCTCGAAGAAGCGCGTGGCCTCGAGCCCTGGCTCGAAGCCCGCCGGCAGCGCGCCCATGCGATGCGCGAGATCGGCGACGGAGCGCCACGCCACCGTGCGATCGGCGGCGCCGACGACGTGAAACCCGCCGGGGACGGCGACGACGTCCTCGACCGCGGCCTCCAGCATGCTCGCGGCGAGGCGCCGGCCCTTGTCGCGCACGTCGCGGGCCGCCAGCACCAGCGCGCCACCGCCCAGCGCGGTGCTGCGGCTGCCCGCCGTCCCCGAGCCCTGCGGGGCGCCGGCCGTGTCCCCGTGGCGCACGGTGATCACGTCGGGCTCGACGCCCAGGTGGTCGGCCACCACCTGGGCGAACGTCGTCTCGTGACCCTGGCCGTGCGGGCTCGAGCCGGTGATCGCGGTCACCGCGCCCGAGCGCTCCATGCGCACGACACCGCTCTCCCACCCCAGCGCGGCCGGCTCGACGTACGTCGAGAGCCCGAGGCCGACCAGCTCGCCGCGACGGCGCCGCTCGACCTGCGCGCGACGCAACCCGTCGTAGTCGGCGGCGGCCAGCGCGCGAGCGAGGGCCTCGGCGTAGTCGCCGGAGTCGTAGACCTGCCCCGTCGCCGTCGTGTAGGGAAAGGCCTCGCGCGGAATCAGGTTGCGGCGGCGGATCTCCGCGGGGTCGAGCCCCAGCGCGTGCGCCGCCTCGTCGACCAGCCGCTCGATGAGGAACGCCGCCTCCGGCCGTCCGGCGCCACGATAGGCGCCGACGGGCGGCGTGGTGGTGAGCGCCCCGGCGACCTGGATGTCGACGTCGCGGATCGTGTAGGCGCCCGGCAGGCAGCGCGCGTGGTTGCGTGGGTTGGTCGAGGCCGAGAACGATAGATACGCGCCCAGCGGCGCCTCGATCCGCGCGCGCAGGCCGCGGATGCGGCCATCGGCATCGAGCGCCAGCGCGCCCGTCGAGGCGGCGCCGCGCGAGTGCTGGGTCGTGAGCAGATCCTCCTGGCGTGTCGAGATCCACTTCACCGGCCGCCGCAGACGACGCGCCAGCCAGGCCACGAGCGGCTCCTCGCGGTAGGGACCGCCCTTGACGCCGAAGCCGCCGCCGACGTCGGGGGCGATGACCCGCACGCGCGCCTCGTCGAGGCCGAGCATCCGCGCCACCTCCGAGCGGATCCGGAACGGCGCCTGCGTGGACGTCCACAGCGTCAGCTCGCCGGTCGTCGCGTCCCAGGCGGCCAGCGCGCCGCGCGGCTCCATCGGCACGCCGGCCACCAGATTTTGCTGCACGGTCACCTCCACCACCCTGGCCGCACCGGCGAAGGCGCCGTCCGGATCGCCGGCCCGCCACGTCTGGCCCAGCGCGCGGTTGCCCGGCGCCTCGTCGAAGAGCCTGGGCGCGCCGGCCGCGAGGGCCGCCCGTGGCGTCGACACGCCGGCCAGCGGCTCGTAGGCGGCGTCGATCAGCGCCACCGCGTCCCAGGCGGCCGCCACCGATTCGGCGACCACGGCGGCGACCGGCGTGCCCTGGGCGTGGACGCGCTCGCCGGCCAGCAACGGATTGGGCGGGACGATCATGTCGCGGAAGAGCCGGTTCACCGGCAGTGGACCGATGCCGTCGAGGTCGGCGGCGGTGACGACGGCGACGACGCCCGGCGCCTTTCGCGCGCGACGCACGTCGACGCGGGAGACGCGGGCGTGAGCGTGCGGGCTGCGCAGCAGGGCGAGGTGCACCACGCCCGGCACCGACAGGTCGTCCACGAACCGGCCACGGCCGACGAGCAGCGGCGCGTCCTCGCGCCGTCGAAGCGGGCGCCCGACCCAGGTCACGGGCTCAGAGGCCGAGGAAGCGCAGGGCCGTGCCGCGCTCGATGTGCTCGCGGGCCGCCACCGGCAGTCCGGCCTGGCCCACGGCGCCGACCGGATCGGCGCTGCCCATGTCGAACGGATAGTCGCTGCCGATCACCACGTGGTCGGCGCCGAACTGCTCGACCAGGAACCGGAGGTTGGCCGCGCTGAGGGTCAGCGAGTCGAAGTAGAGCAGCCGCGCGTAGTCGCGCGGAGGCCGCGGGATGGCCGCCGGCCCCTCGGGTCGCACCTTCCAGCCGTGATCGAGCCGGGCCAGCGTGAACGGGAACGCGCCGCCGCCGTGGGCGAAGCAGACGCGCAGGCGGGGCAGCCGCTCGAGCACGCCGCCGTAGATCAGCTTGGAGGCGGCCAGGGCCGTCTCCAGCGGATTGCCGACGATGAGCGGGAAGTAGTACTTCGTGAGCCGCTCCTGCCCGACCAGCGGCGCCGCCGGGTGCACGAACACGGCCACGTCGAGCTCGGCGCACGCCTCGAAGAACGGGAACAGCTCGGGATCGTCGAAGTCGCGTCCGCCCGGGCAGCTGCCGATCTCGACGGCGCGCAGGCCGAGCCGTTCGCGACAGTGGCGCAGCTCCTTCACCGCGAGCGTGGGGTCTTGAAGGGGCACCGTCGCCATCCCGACGAACCGGCGCGGATGGCGGGCGACCACCGTCGCCACGTTCTCGTTCTGCATCCGCGCGAAGGCCTCGGCGGCACGGGCATCCGCCCAGTAGCAAAACATCACGGGCGGCGGCGAGAGCGCCTGCAGGCCGACGCCCATGCGGTCCATGTCCTCGATCCGCCGCGCGGCGTTCCACGAGCGGTCGTCGACATCGCGGAAGAACTGCTGGCCGGTCATGATCGTGGCCCGGCAGGCGTCGTGCTCGACCAGCTTCGGCCACCGCTCGCCGCCGAACTTCGTCGCCCAGTCCTCCCACCCCGGCGGGATCAGATGGGTATGCAAGTCTATTGGAGCGGGGATACGCGAGGCCGGGTCGGAACGCAGGTGGCCTGCTATGGAAGGGCGTGGCTCCGTCACTTGCTTTCTACCCGTCCGATCTTTTTGATCACGTCGGCGAGAATCCCGGCGTCGCGGTCCCACCAGGTTTTGAATTCGTCGGCGTCCTGGTAGGCGATCGGGGTCTGGAGTTTCTCCATGGCCGACTTGAACTCGGGATCCTGCACGGCCTGACGGGTGCCGTCACGCAGGGTCTTGAGGACCGCGGGCGGGATGGCACGCGGCGCGAAGAGGCCGGCCCACAGGTAGTACTCGACGTCGTAGCCCAGCTCCTTGAGCGTCGGCACCTCGGGGAATGCGGCCAGGCGCGTGGCGCCCCACGTCGCCAGCGCTCGCAGCTTGCCGGCCTTGACGTGAGGAATGGCCAGCGCCGGCGGGGAGGCCCACAGCGCGGCGTGCTTGCCGAGCACCGCGGTGGTGGCGGGGGCGCCGCCCGTCGTGGGCAGGTGACGCATCCTGAGGCCGCCGGCCGCGTGCAGCAGCATCTCCATCGGTACGTGGGAGGCGCCGTAGATGCCCGAGGACGCGTAGGTGATCTCGCCCGACCGCGTGCGCGCGTCCTCCAGCAGCTCCTTGAGCGACTTCCAGGGCAGCTCCGCGTTCACCACCAGCAGAGGGGGATCGGCGTTGAGCCGCGCGATGCCGACGAGCTGGTCGCGCGTGTAGGCCGGCGGCCGGCCGAACAGACCGTCCACCTCAGGGATGATCGAGATGCTGACCAGGCCGAGCAACAGCGTGTAGCCGTCGGGCTTCGCCACCGCCACCGACTGCATGCCCACCGCGCCCGCCGCCCCGGCCTTGTTCGTCACCACGAACGGCTGCTTGAGCCCGCGCTCGAGCGCCGCCGCCAGCGGCCGCGCGGTGACGTCGGCGATGCCGCCCGGCGGGAACGGCACCACGATCGTCACCGGGCGCGCGGGATACGGCTCATCGGCGCC
>JBGPZN010000631.1:0-2084 GCA_041493815.1 Methylomirabilia bacterium | reverse complement strand
CGCGAAGGCCAGGCCGCCGAAGAAGAAGCCCTGACGGCCCACCCGTTGACGGAGCCGCCGGGCGCGCGCATAGTCAGCGTCACATGGCGACGATAGAGCCGACCGGCCAGATCCTGGGCGCGACCGTGCGGGACGTGAACCTCGCCAAGCCCCTGGACGACGCCGACTTCACGACGATCCTGCACGCGCTCGGCCGGCACGGCGTGCTGCGCTTTCCGGATCAGCACCTCGAGGCGGCGGCGCTGCGCGACTTCTCCCGGCGCTTCGGCTCGATCCAGGACATGCTCACCGGGTTTCACGAGCCGGGCATGCCGGAGGTCGGCATTCTCTCCAACGTCGTCGAGAACGGCCGGCCGATCGGCCTGGCGGACGCCGGGCAGGACTGGCACACCGACATGTCCTACAACCCGACGATCGGCTTCCTGAACGTCCTGTTCGCCGTGAAGGTCCCGCGACGCGACGGACAGGTGCTCGGCAACACCGCCTTCGTGAACACGCGGGCGGCCTACGAGGACCTGTCTGCGGAGATCAAGGCGCGGCTGGCCAACGCCACCGCCACCCATGACTTCAACAAGTTCTGGGAGAACATGCGGCGTCGGCCGGGCAGCGCGCGCGGCCCGATGACGGAGGAACAGCGCCGACGGCGGCCGCCCTCCGTGCACCCGGTGTTCCTGACCCATCCGATCACCGGTAACCCGGTGCTCTACTGCAATCCCGGCTACGCGATCCGCATCAACGAGCTCGACGAGGCCGAGAGCGAGCGCATGCTGGCCGCGTTGTTTGCGCACCAGCTCCAGCCGAAGTACCAGTACCAGCACCGCTGGACCGAGGGCGACGTGCTGGTCTGGGATCACATCGGTACCCTGCACAACGCCATCCCCGACTACGGGCCGGACGAGCCCCGGCTCATGAAGCGCTGCCAGGTGATGGCCGACAAGATCTTCGATCCGACCTTCTTGCACCAGTACGTCTGAGCGACCGGGAAGTTGACGCAGTCGGGAGGAACGCGCCCATGATGAGCCGCACCGTGACATCCGTCGTCCTGGCCACGCTGGTCGCCGGTCTCTGTCTGGCCGGCTGCGAGAAGGGGCCGATGCAGAAGGCCGGAGAGAAGATCGACGAGGTGACCGGCCAGGACAAGTTGATCGGCAAGGGCCCAGCCGAGAAGACCGGCCGGAAGATCGACAACACCGTCGACGACGTCAAGAAGTAGCGCGGCCGCCCCACCAGCGCGCCAGCGCGGCGGTGAGGTAGTCGCGGTTGAGGCGCGCGATGACGCCGAGGTCGATGTGCTTGGGGCACGCGGCCTGGCACTCGCCGTGGAGCGTGCAGCCGCCGAAGCCCTCGTGGTCGGCGGCGGCGACCAGGGCTTGCGTGCGGCGAGCGCGTTCGGGCTGGCCCTGCGGCAGCGCCGCGAGGTGTGCGAGCTTGGCGCCGACGAAGAGCGAGGCGGCGCCGTTGGGGCAGGCGGCGACGCAGGCGCCGCAGCCGATGCAGGCGGCCGCGTCCAGCGCGCGCGCGGCGGCGTCGTGGGCGACTGGTAGCGCGCTGGCGTCGGGCGCGCTGCCGGCCCGGACCGACACGTAGCCGCCGGCCTGCACGACGCGATCGAGCGCGGAGCGATCGACGACGAGATCTCGCACGACCGGGAAGACGCCGGTGCGGAAGGGCTCGAGCGTGATCGTCGCGCCCTCGCGGAACGCGCGCAGTGGCAGCAGGCAGGTCGTCGTCCCCGGCAGCGGACCGTGCGGGCGACCGTCCACGACGATGCCGCACGCGCCGCAAATCCCCTCCCGGCAGTCGCTGTCGAACGCCACCGGTGGTTCGCCGCACCCCACCAACCACTCGTTGAGGCCGTCGAGCGCCTCGAGCAGCGTCGTGCCGGCGGGCAGGTCGCCCAGCTCGTAGCGGAGGAATCCGCCAGCGTCCCCGGGGTCGCGTTGACGCCAGATGCGCAGGGCGACCTTCATCGATACGACCGCTCGCGCAGCGCCAGCGCCTCGAACGACAGCGGCTCGACGAGGCGCTGCGGGCTGCGCCCGGGCCCGGCCGGCGTCCACACCGCCACGTGGGCGAAGCCGTCG
>JBGPZN010000273.1:0-5041 GCA_041493815.1 Methylomirabilia bacterium | reverse complement strand
GTGGGCCTCGATGGCGTCGCGGGTGGGCGCTCGCGCTGCTGCGCGACGCCTAGCGACCGAGCACGTCGGTGCCGATGTAGCCCAGCGGGTGACCGACGTGCAGCCCGGCGCCACTGGGATACGGGAACATGTCGTTGAGGTGGAACTTCGCCCGGCCGGCGACGTTCGCGAATCCCTCGCTCAGGGCACCGGTCGGATTCGCGGCACGGAAGGTTCCCTCGCGCTCCCAGCGCTCCTGCCATCGCGACTCGATCTGCGCCGCCAGCGCGGCGGTGTAGCGGTGCGGCGGGGGGCCAGTTGATAGCCTCACGAACGTCATGGTACCGCGCCGTGCTAGGTTTGGCCCGTCGAGCCGACGACGAGGCAGAGGAGACAGCCGATGGATCACGCTCCCGGCGTCCAGCCGCGCACCGAGATCCGCGACGGGATGAAGATCACCTGGCACCAGGGCATCGTCATGGACGACGGCCTGCAGCTGGACGCCGACGTCTTCGCGCCGATCGCCGGCGGCACGTACCCGGTCATCATGACGTACGGCGTCTACGCCAAGGGACTCGCCTACCAGGACGGTTATCCGCACCAGTGGAAGAAGATGGTCGCGGACCATCCGGAGATCCTCGAGGGCTCGACCAACACGTACCAGAACTGGGAGGTCACCGATCCCGAGCGCTGGATCCCGCACGGCTACGTCGTGATCCGCGTGGACTCGCGCGGCGCCGGCTGGTCGCCGGGCTTCATGGACTGCAACAGTCCGCGGGAGATCGACGACCTCTACCAGTGCATCGAGTGGGCGGGGACGCAGCCGTGGAGCAACGGCAAGGTCGGCCTGCTCGGCATCTCGTACTACGCGAGCAACCAGTGGCGCGTGGCCGGGCTGCGCCCGCCGCACCTGGCCGCCATCATCCCGTGGGAGGGGCAGAACGACCGCTATCGCGACTCCGGCTACCACGGCGGCATCCTCAGCCAGTTCCAGGAGCTCTGGGCCAAGCACCAGGTCGCCAACATCCAGTACGGCATGGGCGCCCGGGCGAAGAAGAACCCGATCAGCGGCGAGTCGGTGGCGGGGCCGGTCACGCTCTCCGACGCGGAGCTGGCGAAGAACCGGGTCAACGTCTACGATGAGCTGAAGAGGCATCCGCTCTGCGACGAGTGGCACGTCTCCCGGTCGGCGGATCTCTCCCGGGTCAGGGTGCCGCTGCTCTCCTGCGCGAACTGGGGCGGCCAGGGCATCCACCCGCGCGGCAACTTCAACGGCTTCGTGGAAGCGTCGTCGAAGGAGAAGTGGCTCGAGGCCCACGGCGACTCGCACTGGTCGCTGTTCTCGTCGGCGTACGGTCTCGATCTGCAGAAGCGCTTCTTCGATCATTTTCTGAAGGGCGTCGACAACGGTTGGGAGCAGACGCCGCCGGTGACGCTCAACGTCCGCCACCCCGGCGAGAAGTTCGTCCGGCGCTCCGAGCAGGAGTGGCCGCTGGCCCGCACCCAGTGGACGAAGTTCTATCTCGATCCGGCCGACATGCGGCTGCGCCCAACCCCGGTGGCGGCGCCGGGGAAGATCGACTACGCGGCGATGGGCGACGGGCTCACGTTCTCGATGACGGTGGCGACGGAGACCGAGATCACGGGCCCGATGGCGGCCAAGCTGTTCGTCGCGTCCTCCACCACCGACGCCGACCTGTTCCTGATCGTCCGCGTCTTCGACCCGCAGGGCAAGGAAGTGACGTTCATGGGCTCGACCGACCCCAACACGCCCATCGCCAACGGCTGGCTGCGCGCTTCGCACCGGCGGCTCGATTCGGCCAAGACCCTGCCCTATCGGCCCTACCACCCGCACGACCGCGTGCAGCCGCTCACGCCCGGCGACGTCTACGAGTGTGACGTCGAGATCGTCACCAGCTGCATCGTGATCCCGGCCGGCTGGACGCTGGCGCTCAGTGTGCGGGGCAAGGACTACGAGTACGAGGGCGAGCTATCCGAGTTCGCGAAGACCTTCCACTACGGCACGCGCGGTACCGGCGGCATGACCCACGCCGATCCCGACGACCGGCCGCCGGCCGTCTTCGACACCCGCGTCACGCTCTCCAGTGGCGGCGATCGCCAATCGTGGCTGCTGCTGCCGATCATCCCGGCGACGCGCGCGTAGAGCAGACGCCGCGACAGCGCGCGCTGCCTCGCGGAGCACCTCAGCGGGCGAGCGTCGGCCGGCGGGCGCGCAGGAAGAACACCGAGCCCACCGCGGCCAGCGCCGCCAGCACGCTGAATCCCAGCTCGTAGCTGCCGGTACGATCGGCGAGGATGCCGGCCACCAGCGGGCCGCCCATCATGCCGACCATGAGGACCATCGAGGACAGGCCGGTGATCGTCCCGAAGGCGGCGCTGCCGAAGTAGTCGGCGCGGATCGCCGACATCAGCGGCCCGCGCATGCCCCAGCCGAGCCCGTGGAGCACCGCGAAGGCGAGCACCATCCAGAACGCCGACGCGAACGCCAGCACGAGGAGCCCCGCCGCGTGGGCCAGCATGCAGCCGGCGGCGATCCGGCGCTTGCTGAAGCGGTCGCCGAGCCAGCCGCCGCTCACCTGCCCGATGCCCTGCATGACCGTCATCAGCGCCACCACCGAGGCGGCCTGCGGCAGCGAGTAGCCGAGCCGCTCGGTGACGTGCACCACCATGTGGACCATCACCGCCGAGACCACGAACAGCGCGGCGCTGTGGCCGATCGAGATGTACCAGAAGGCGCGCGTGGCCATGGCTTCGCGCGGCGTGAAGTCGCGCTCCCCGAGCGACGGACGCGGACGCGGCGGCGCATCCGGCTCGGCCCGGCGCGGCGGATCGCCGTCGGGCGTCAAGCCATAGGCCTCGGGCCGACGGCGGACGAGCTGGGCCAGCGGCAACCCCACGGCGATCGCCAGCAGACCGGAGGCCAGCGCGGTCGTCCGCCAGCCGAACCGGCTCATCGCCAGCACGACCAGCGGCGTGAACAGGCCGCCGACGGCCATGCCGCTGGCGCTGAGGCTGAGCGCCAGCGCGCGCCGGCGCCGGAACCACGCGACGATGGCCACGCCGATCGGCAGATAGCCCCCGAGGCTCGAGCCCAGTGCCATCAGGAAGAAGGTCAGGAAGAACGCGACCGGCCCCTGGATCTGGCTGAACAGGATGAAGCCCAGGCTGAAGATGGTCATCCCGACGCGAATGAGCACGCGCGGGCCGAACCGATCGGTGAGCCAGCCCTGGACGGGGCCGAGGATGCCGCTCTCGGCGCGGGCCATCGCGAAGGCGGCCGACAGCATCGTCTTGCTCCAGCCGAACTCCTCGCGCAGCAGCACGAGGTAGGCGCCGTAGGCGTGGAACATGAGGCTGCCGATCAGCGTCTCCAGGCCGAAGCCGGCCGAGACGACCCACCACCCGTAGAACACCCTGGCCCGGGGCACTAGAGCGTGCGCTGGAACAGCGCGAGCGCGAGCCCGATCCCGATCCGCGCCGCCTCCGGATCGTACCGCGCGCCCTCGTCGCGCATGAAGGCGTGCTGCGCGTTGAACTCGTGCCAGCCGAACAGCCGGCTGGCGTCGAGCAGGGCCTTGTAGATCGTGGCCCGGGCGGCATCGGGGATGTGCGGATCCTGGCGCCCCCAGATCATGAGCAGCTCGCCGCGGATCTCCCGCGCGCGCGCCAGGGTATCGCCGCACCGGCCCTCGCCGAGCACGCCGCCCTGCAGATCGGTCGGATAGATGCAGCAGGCGGCGAGGATCTCGCGCTGCAGTGCCGCTCGGAACGCGAGATGGCCGCCGAGGCAGACGCCGACCGTGCCGATCCGACCGCTGCAGGCCGGATGGGCGGCGAGCGCGCGGATGACGACGGCGGCGTCGCTATCGAAGGTGGAGAGCTTCGTCTTCTCCTTGTAGGCGTTGCCCTTGTCGGTCCCGACCTTGTCGTAGCCGAGTACCGTGCCCGGTGGCTCGTGCTCGTGGTAGATCTCCGGCGCCATCACGACGTACCCGTGGCCGGCGAACTGCATCGACAGCCGCACGACCGGCCCGGTCTGCTGGTAGATCTCCGGGTAGAGCAGCAGGCCCGGGTAGCGCTTGGACCCCATCGGGTGCGCCGGCGCGTACACGTGCGTCCGCATCGGACCGGTGGGCGTGTCGAGATCGCGGAACTCGGCGTGGACGATCATCGCCGTCTAGCGCTCGTCGCGGATCATCGCTCGTGGTACGGTAGCACGCCATGCGGCGGGTACGTCGATGACGATGCGGGCGATGGTGCTGCCCGCGTTCGGTGAGCCGTTGCGGCTGACCACCGTCCCCGTGCCCAAGGCCGGTCCCGGCGACGTGCTGCTGCGCGTGCGCGCCGCCGGGGTGGGGCTCACCGTCGTCATCATGACCGCCGTCCCCGGCCGCGTGACCTCGTTCCCGCGCATCCCGGGCCACGAGGTTGCCGGCGAGATCGTCGAGGTCGGCTCCGAGGTGACCCACGTCAAGGTCGGCGAGCGCGTGGCCTGCCACTTCTATCTGACCTGCCGGACGTGCCGGTTCTGCCGGAGCGGGCGCGAAACGCTCTGCACGGCGTTCCGCGGCTACGTGGGCCAGGCGTGCGACGGCGGCTACGCCGAGTACATGGCGATCCCGGCCGCCAACGTCACGCCGATCCCGGCGACCGTGAGCGACCTCGACGCCGCCATCGCCACCGACGCCATCGCCACGCCGTACCACGCCTGCCGCGAGGAAGCGCGCGTCGGCCCCGGCGACACCGTGCTGATCGTCGGCGCCGGCGGCGGGGTCGGTATCCACGGCGTGCAGATGGCCAAGCTGTGCGGCGGCTGGGTGGTGGCGGCCGACGTCACCGACGACAAGCTGCAGGCCGCCCGGGACTGCGGGGCCGACGCGCTCGTGGACGCCCGCCACGGCGACCTGGCGGCGCAGGTCCGCGCCCTCACCGGCGGCCGCGGCGTCGACGCCGCCATCGACTTCGTGGCCTCGCGGGAGACGCTCGAGGGGTGCCTGGGCGCACTGGCGCGCGCGGGCCGGCTCGTGATCATCGGCAGCCG